>JBIKMD010000556.1:0-4335 GCA_044359465.1 Myxococcota bacterium | reverse complement strand
CACAAACCACTTCACTCGCACGGAGCAGGCGCTCCCAAGCTTCTAGGAGGACGACAATGAACACGGAGAATTCGGGCGCGGACGTCACGGCCCCCAAAATGGGCCTGCAAGACAAGCTCAAGGCCTTAATGAACGAGTACGCAGGCGTCGCGCTTGGCACCTACTTGGGCATCTTCGTCGCCGTATTTTGCGGTTTCTTCGCGGCCATGAACGCGGGCCTGCAAGTCGAGAGCGCAACCGGCTCAGCATCACTGTTTGCCGGCGCGTTCATCGCAACTAAAGCCACGCAGCCCCTGCGTATTGCCGCCACCTTGGTGCTCACCCCGCTGGTCGCAAGAATCGTTCGTCCGAAAAAGAAATCTGCGTCTTGAAGTTTAGCAGCGTGGCTAACGCCGCGATCTGTTAAAAGAAGCGCATGAGCACACGCCGCCACGCCGATGATCTACGCGCCGCAGGGAAGCTTGCCGTAGATGCCACAAAACGTGTGACTGCGTTGGTGCAGGCCATGCACAAAGAGATCGCGAGCGGACCCTCACTCCTTGGCAAACCACTTGCGCCATTCGCGGAGCTCTTCACCACCATCATGTACGGGAGCGTCAAAGTCACGACGGAGGTCGTGGGTGTAGCCGTCGACCGCCTGCTCGAAGAGCTTGGGCCGATTCTTGGCGAGAGTACACCAGGCTCAGAACGCGAAGCCGTGCGCGCGGCATTGAACGCGGTGGTTGGCGACTATCTCCACGCGGTCAACAATCCACTCGCTATAGAGATGCGACTCCATGTCGTGAAACCAGCGCCGCAGATGCTCGTCATGGTTCATGGTTCAGGCATGAGTGACCAGCAGTGGCGGAGCCAAGGGCATGATCATGGCGCGATGCTCGCAGACGCACTCGGCTGCGGCCTAGCTGTGCTGCACTATAATTCTGGCTTGCACATCTCGCTGAACGGCTCGCTCTTCGCGGCCCAGTTGAACAAGCTCGCAGCAGAGACACTACACATTGTCGCCTACAGCATGGGCGGCCTCGTCACGCGCGCCGCGATTGCAAACGAAAAACGCCTGCGCACACTGATCACCATGGGCACGCCCCATCACGGTGCACCACTCGAACGCGGCGGCACCGTCGTCCACGCGTTGCTCGGCGTGAGTCGTTACAGCGCGCCAATTGCAACGCTAGCGCGCATTCGCAGCGCCGGCATCACTGACTTACGTTTTGGAAACGTGCGCGAAGAAGACTGGCGAGACCGCGACCGCTTCGAGCTCGGCACCGATCAGCGAAAGCCCATGCCCCTCCCGGAAGGTGTGGATTGCTACGCGCTCGCAGGAACGCGCTCGGAAGCGGTGGATGCCAAAAAGCTACGCAGCGACGGACTCGTGCCTGTAGCGAGCGCGTTAGGTGAACACGAACGGCCCGAGATGACACTCGCGTTCAAAGACAAGGCCGTCGTGCCAAACACCAGTCACTTGGGCCTGCTCCATTCGCTCCCGACTTACGAGCAGCTAAAGACTTGGCTCACCCCAGCTTTACATCACGCGTGAGATCAAGGGTCCCATGCGTGCGGCTGTCAGGCATTCTCCACGCAGCAAGCAGCGAAACACCACAAAGCACCGTGACGTAGAGCGCAAACCAAGACTCGTGCCCCGCTTGTTTAAAAGAGAGTGCGACGTACTCGGCGCTGCCGCCAAACAACGCGTTCGCGATGGCGTAGGGCAAACCCACGCCTAGCGCGCGTACTTCTGCCGGAAACAGCTCCGCTTTCACGATGCCACTCACGGCGGTGTAGGGCGCGGCGATGATCAACGCCATGAACACGAGCGCAAACACCGCATAGACATTGGTCACAGATGGAAGCGCGAGTAGCAGCGGCGCAGCAGTCAGCGTCGCAAACCCGCTGAAGAGCAAGACGTTGTTCTTGCGGCCAATACGGTCCGACAGTGCGCCAAACACAGGTTGAACCACCATGAACACCACGAGGGCGACGGTCATGATCGTGCTCACCACCTTGGCATCGAGCTTCACGGTGCTCACCAAGTACTTCTGCATGTAAGTGGTGAACGTGTAAAAATAGAGCGAGCCACCTGCGGTCAGGCCAAGCACGAGCAGCAGAGCGCGGCGATGTTGCAACAAGGAGCGGAGCGAACCCGCGTTTTTATGGGCTGTCGCTGTCGCCGTCTCATGCAGCGACTGACGCAGCATCAAAGCCACGAACGCGCCACAAGCCCCAACAGCGAAAGGAATCCGCCAACCCCACGCCTCGAGCTCGGTCTTGCTCAGAGCGGACTGCAGCAGCGCGAGCACAAACACGGCGAGCAACTGACCGCCAATCAATGTGACGTATTGAAAGGAAGAAAAGAAGCCGCGCCGTGTGCTGACGGCTACTTCGCTCATGTAGGTGGCAGCGGTGCCGTATTCACCGCCAACAGAGAGCCCCTGCGCTAGGCGCGCAAACAACAGAAGCACAGGTGCCCACGCACCGATCGCTGCATGCGTCGGTAACAACGCAATGAGCAGTGAGCCGCCACACATGAGCAGCACCGAGGCGACCATGGACTGCCGGCGGCCGTACTTGTCTGCGATGAAACCGAAGAGCCAACCTCCTAGCGGCCGCATGAAAAAACCCACGGCAAAAATCGCAGCGGTCGACAGCAAGCGGCTCGTTTCATCGCCGGCGGGAAAAAACGCCTGCGCAAAATAGATCGACGTAAACGCGTAGGCGTAAAAGTCGTACCATTCGACGAGGTTTCCGGAGGACGCAGACAAAATGGCGCCCACGCTGCGGCGCGTGTCTGAGGGACTCACCGCCGCGCCTGTACATCGCGCGCTAATGTGGCCAGATCTTCAGGCGTGTCGATACTGCGCAAGATGCCCGCATCAGGCACATCTATTTCCGCCATATGACAGGAAGCCAAAACCGCGCGCGCCCCTCCTTGGACGAGATCGCACTTTGCGAGCTTGGGCCAGACCGAGCGGCCGACGAGCGGCGGGTGACCACCCTTTCCCTGAAAACGCGGGCGAGCGACCTCATGATCGATGAGCCCTACCTGCAAGGCGGTTAGTGTGGACGCGCTCACCAAAGGAATATCGACAGGCCACAAGAACGCAGCCTCGATTGTAGGCGAAGCCTCTTCCAGCAGCGCCTGAAAGCCGAGCGCGACCGAGCTTGCCATGCCGCGTGCCGTGTCTGGGTTGCGAACCACACGTAGCGAATCGAAGAGCGAGGCCTCTTGGACCACTGCGGTTTCATGCGGCGCACCAACCACCACCGTGAAGTCACGAACGTTGGCGTCGGTGGTCCGCAGGACAATCGTCTCCAAAAAGGTTGAGCCACCAAGCTCGAGCAAGGCCTTGGCTTTTCCGCCGAGCCGAGAACCGGCACCTGCCGCGAGGATGACCACTGCCCATTCCATTCGGAGATGAAAGCACAGAATCAGCGCCGAGCCCACGCTCAGCGTTTGCGAAGGCGAATCAGTCCCTCTTGCGCGGTAGAAGCCACGAGCTCACCTGCCTGATTGTACACGCGCCCACGCGCAAAACCGCGCGAGCCACTCGCCGACGGACTGTCTACGACGTGGAGCAACCACTCGTCGCAACGAAACGGACGATGAAACCACATGGCATGATCGAGTGACGCGATTTGCATACCCGGCGTCATCCAGGTGGCGGAATGCGGCAGCAGCGAAGCAGTGACGAAAGAAAAGTCGGAAACGTAGGCGAGCAAGTACCGGTGCAGCGCGGGGTCATCCGGGAGGCGTGCGCTCGCTTTGAGCCACACCATCCGGTGCGGCGGCTGCGCTACGGCATGGAAGGGATCCTCGCTCACGGGGTCATCGGTCCGCAGGTCAAAGGCACGGTCAGCGAGCGCGCGCTCACGCAATCCATCCGGCAGGGGAAAACGCGCGAAGCGGCTTTGCTCCGTGGGCAATGATTCCGGCGCGGGCGCCTGCGGCATTTGGTCTTGGTGCGAGAAACCTTCTTCGTCTTTCTGAAACGAAGCGGACATGTTCAAAATGGGATGGCCATTTTGGATCGCCACCACGCGCCGGGTAGTGAAAGAGCCTCCGTCACGCGCGCGCTCCACTTCGTACACGATGGGTTTTGAAACGTCGCCGGGGCGCAAGAAATACGCGTGCAGCGAATGTGCTTGGCGCTCGGCCGGCACCGTTTGCACGGCAGCAGAGAGCGCTTGCCCTAGCACTTGGCCACCAAATACGGTGCCCCACCCCAAGTCTTGGCTTTGACCGCGAAACAGATTCTCTTCGATGCGTTCGAGCTTGAGCAACTGAACGAGCTCATCCAGGACTTTGGCTGACATGACCCACGGCTAACGAGGCCTCAGTGC
>JBIKMD010000555.1:0-4336 GCA_044359465.1 Myxococcota bacterium | reverse complement strand
GACATTTCGGACCCAGCAGGCACCATCACCGAACGCGGCAAGATCCAAGTGAACGGCCGCGTGCAGGGTTACGGCGTCGACAACGGCCGCTTCAACTTGGACTTCTACCAAGATCGCTACGCGCGTCTGCTTGGTTGCAGCACAGACTATTGCGGCGGATCTAACGCCACCTACCTCCTTCAGACCGTAGACTTTGGCGATCCCGCTGCGCCTACGCTGCTCGACACCTTCAACGTAAACGCAACGGGCTGGAGCATTGCAGCGCGCTTCGACGGCGACCGGCTCTTCTTGTCGCCGAGCGATGGGTACTACGGCGGCACCTCGCAAGGCACCCCCATCAAAGTGTTCGACCTGAGCGATGCGGCAGCGCCAAAGCTCAAGGGCGAAGCGACGATCGACGGCAACGTGTGGATGTTCATGCCAGCCGGCGACAAGTTGTTCGCGCTCGGCAGTGACTATGACGGCGTCGACTACGGAAGCGCGGTCACCGTGCACTACATCGATGTGTCTGGCGACCCGACGGTTCTCGGTACCGCGGCGTTCGGCGATGGCTGGACATGGACCCCTGCGGCGGGAACGTTCAAAGCGTTTACGCTCAATCAGACAGACAACCTCGTGGTGCTCCCGTTCTCCGGCTGGAGCTACAAAGACAACAGCTACAACAATGGCGTGCAGCTCGTAGAGTTTTCGCCCACGACGATCACCACACGCGGCGCCGCCAAGACCAAAGGCTGGGTGAGCCGCGGCGTGTTCGCCAAAGGCCGTTTGTTGTCGATGAGCGACACAGCCCTGTCCGTCATTGATTTCGCGGATCGCGCCGCGCCAAACGTGATCAAAGAAATCGTGCTCGCCCGCAATGTGATTGACACGGTGCCGCTGGGTGATCGCGTCGCGCTGCTCTCTACCGATTGGTATGACAATGATCTGACCCGCACTGAGCTGCGCATTCTGCCAACGAGCAACGCTGATGAATCACAAACGCTCGACGCACTCGGCTCACTCGAGATCGAAGGCACCAATGCACGCCTCTTCGCCAACGGCGACCTCGCGTATGTGGTGACGAGCATCCGCAAAGAAGTGGCCTGTGATGCGCAAACAGGCGCAAGCTCTGGTAAGGCCGAAGCACCGGGCCTTGGCGGCACCACCGTGCCTCAATGTTTTTCGTGGACGCAGCGCGCAACCGTCGTCGACTTGAGCGGCGAAGCACCCACCAAACGCGGAAGCGTAGACCTACCTGACTTTGGCGGCTGGTCTTGGGGTTGGGGTTTCTACGGGTGTTTTGCCTACGACTGGTACGGCGGCAACGACCTAGTTCAAGTACAGAACGACGCTATCGCCGTCCGCCGTTGGTACCCCGTCTATGGCAGCAAAGGTTACGAGAGCTCGAAACACGCGCTGTTCATCATCGATTTGAAAGATCCAGATGCCCCCTCTATTGGCTCTACCGCCGTCACCGAAGATACGAGCGCTTGGTGGGGCAACTTGCGCACGATTGGCAATGATCTCTACGCCACGAGCTGGGACTGGAACACGGCGCGCACCGTCAATGGAACGCAGCGCTGGTACGTGAGCTACTTCCTGAACAAGATTGATTTGAGCGACCGCGCCCGTCCCAAGGTGAACGCGCGGATCAACGTGCCTGGCATTTTGGTGGGTGGTTCAACGACAGATGCCTCACTGCTTTACACGATGGACTATCGCTGGGCGAACGACGGCGTCGTCAATGAGCTGTCGGTGGTGCGCATCAACGGAACTAAAGCCACGCTCGTTGGCAGCAAAGAGATCTCGGGTTCGAGCGGGTCTGTGTTCGTCAATGCGAACCACGCCGTTTTCTCTGCGCAAGACTACGGCTGGAAGAACAACACGCAAGTGAGCGCGCCAAGCGTGAAGCTCTACGATGTCGACTTGAGCGATCCGAGCAACATCACCGAGCGCGCCAGCACCTCCCAAGAAGGCTGGGGCTGGCTGCTCGGTGTTGAAGGTGACCGCGCGATTGTTACCAGCGGTTGGGGATCTCAGGGCGCTGATATCTACCGGCTGACCTCAGATGCAGATCCTGTCTTTGAATCCACCGTCCGCTTGCGCGGCTGGTGGGCAAGCTCGCTGCACCGTCAAGAGAACAAGCTGTTCTTGTCCAGCGGTTACTGGGGCACGCAGGTCATCACTTTGCCGCAGTAGCTGCAGGCGCGCGTTTTTTCGCCCACCACTCACCAAGCTGAACGAGCTTGCGCCGAGAAAACACCACAACGCCGATGACTACGGCGAGCGACAACACGACGAACACGATGTTGAAGATGGGCACGTGGGTGTAGTCCTTCGGAACTTTCTTGAAGCTGATCGTGTTCGGGTAGAGGTCGAGCATCTGGCTCCGCCCGCCGTAGTAACTCACGAGCACGACCGCCTCTGGCTCGTTGCGGACGATGTTGGCAACTTCACTCGAGAGATCGGCCGCGTTGAATTTGAAATAGAAGGGGAAACCCCAGCGCGTATCCTCATTGCGAAAGACGATGCTCTCCCCATTCAGCGTGCGGCCCTGCAGGTAACGCACATCGTGCAGGATGGACCCGTCTTTTGAATCGAGGCGCTTAATCTCGGTCCCGGTGAGGGTTACTTTTTCAGTTGATGGCAGGTAATAGGCAGCACAGGATCCATAGGCTGCCAAAAAGCCAAGGATCACGAGCGTAGCGAAGGCTTTTGCGGTGCGTTTGTAGTCCATGCGTGGCTGGGCGCCCTAGCCGAGCCCGGCGGGTCCGTAAAGACAATGAAAACAACCTCAAAAAAAACCCGCCAACACAGTGCGTTACCAGCCCAAGTAAGGATACAGAATTACTTTAGCTTGTGAGCAAACACACGATATACATGACAGGCATGCAAACGGACGGGACGCATCACCTCGCGGTGATTCAAGATTTCTGGAAGCAGCAATCGAAGGAACGCGCAGTCTCCTTGCTGACGGAAACGAGCAGCGCGGTTGGTGGTTCGCTCGTCGCTGTCATTCGCCATCGCTTTCTCATTTGGGAAGCTTGGGGCGAGCTCGATGCCGCTGTCATCGCCAGCAGCTTACAATCGATTCGCGATGCCTGCGCCAGCGCAAAAGAGGCTGGCGAACGCATGAGCGGCTTCTTCGATTTCACGCGTGTGACCCACATGGCTGAAAGTGTTGGCCATGGCCTCAAGGCGTTTCGTACCGAGATCGGCCCGAATTCCGCGCTCGAACGTGCCGCGGTTGTGCTCGACTCGACCATGGCCCGTATCAACTACGATATGGCGAGCTTGCTCTGCCCTTCACCGTGGGAAGAACGGGTGTTTCCAACCGTTGACGAAGCTCTGACCTGGCTACAAGACCCCAAGACCGCCTTGATCGACGTCGACGGCCTCAGCTGGATCGTTTAAGCCAGCTCCAAAATGGCGTCGCCAAGACGTAGGCGAATGGCGCCGAACAACCTGAGTATCCCTCGGGTTTGCGCTGGACATTTGTCGGATCCCTTCCTACAGACCCTGACATGTTTACGCGCAATGTAATCATCGCCCTGATGTTCATCGCGTGCGGTGCGCCACCTGAGCAAAACACACAGTTCAGCAAGCCCAGCGCTCAGGCTCCGACGGCAGCGCAATTGCCAGCGACGCCTGATGGCTTCGTTCTGGGAAACGAGCGGCTGGAGCTACGACCATTCGCTGTAAGGCTGGCGCTCATTGCGACGCTCGTAGGCGTGACCACTGACCATCCCCTGCTCGAAGACTTGAGAGTCAACCACATTGAGCTTGGAGACTACGATTACGCCGCTGGTGTGCAGCCGGGGCTCGTGTGGACCGCACAAAAGTTGGCGCTATGGACGGAATCGCTTCGCCCAGTGTGTCGCTCGTACGAATTCCGGGCGCGCTTCCCTGGATTTCCGAGCTACCTTGAAACCTTTGTGCTCGCCGCGTTTGGTCGGCCAGCTGATGCGTTCGATACTTTGGCACTAGAGGAAGCCTTTGCTGACCTAAACCTGAGTGACAACGAGCGCGCAGAAGCGGCTTGTCTTGCTTTGCTCGGGTCGACCGAGTTGGTGCTCAAATGAAGCCGCAGGGCTCGCTGCGACTTGCGAGCATCGTTGTGCTGCTTGCAGCATGCAGCGTGGGCAGCTCGCGACTCGATGACTCAGAGGCGGCGAGCCCGGCCGCAACACCCGACTGGAGCTGTTTGAGCGACGAGGTGTTCTTCAATGACACCGTGTTCCCGCAAGTCCTATCTACTTGCGCCGGTTGTCACCGTGAAGGTGGTGCGTCGGGCTCAACCCGCTTCGTTCTGCTTCCCGACAACAACGAAGAGAACGCGCCGCAGAACCTTGCGCTA
>JBIKMD010000554.1:0-4338 GCA_044359465.1 Myxococcota bacterium | reverse complement strand
GGTGCCGGAGGGAACGCCTGTCACGGACACGCTCAGCTGATCACCCTCAGAGTTGATGTGAAGATCACGCATCGCGGGAAACGTGCTTCCAGAAGGCAAGATGGTGGTGAGAGACGGGCCAAATGCGTAGGCAGGCTCACTCTCATTGAGCGCCGACTTCAACCGCGTATAGGGTCCGGGAAACGTGGTCGTCCCATGAAAGGCGTAACACTCGACCGCGCCGGTCTGCCGCAGCAAGACGCAGGGAAAATCGCCGTTGCCAGCGATGGCACTCACCGGCTGCGTCTGTGCGGGCACGGCGGCCGTCATCGAACCCCAACAATGCAGAAGGCCATCGCTGTACACCACACAGCCCGCATCTTTGGAGGGCACGTAAACGTCGACGATGGTGGGCCGCGAGCAGCCGCTCGTATCGAGGGTGCAGTCGCTCGTACAAATGACGCCGCCAGCACGGTAACCAAAATCGGCACAAGTGTCTGTCGGGCACTCGCACATCATGCCTGTGGGCATTTGCGTGCCCGTGGGCATTTGCGTGCCAATCGGAAGCGTGTTGCCCGAGGGAAGCGCCTCACCCGTCGGGGTCATCTCGGCCGGGTCGGTCGTCGTGGCGTCGTCAGTCGTCATCATGGCGTCGTCAGCGACGGCCTCGTCAGGCTGAGGGTCACTGCCGCGACACGCCGAAAGGACACAGAACAGCAGGATCCGTCGCATGACGCTGCTACTGCTCGAGTCCGCGCGTTTTGTCATCGGCCCCGTGACATTCAGTCACCACGAAGGGCCGACAAGCTGCTGTTCGCGCGGCGGTGCGCATCGTGTTCCTTCGCGCGCAGCCTTGTAAATGACATGAGCCGAGCAGCTGAGACGTACATTCGCATCTGACGTGACACTGCTTCGCCATGCTTCCATCCGCAGTCTTTGAGGGCCAACGCGTGGAATCGAAGCGCGGATTCGGACGCACCTTTGTGCCCGCGTCAACGGGTGCTATCTGAGATGAGCGCCATGAACTTCGAGCAATACGTAGCCATCCTCCGAAACCACATTTCGCCGATTGCGCTTGGCGCCATTCATGAAGCGTTGGCGCTCGGTGAACGAAGCTTGGCGAACAGCCCGGAAGGGCTTTGTCTCTTGCGTCTCAATTTCGCACAGAAGGCGAGACTCATGGCACTCGGCGCGTGCTACGCTTGGGACGTCCCCGCCGACAAACGTGACTCGCTCGTTCGCACCTTTGTGCTTTTTGGCGCCCTGTTTACGATGATTGATACGGCCATCGATGAAGGCGGTGTTGTGGACCGCCGCGACTGCGAACGCATCGCCCGTTTTCTCATCATAGCCCTTCAGCCCGATACGACGCTTGGCTCACAGACCGAGCCCTACCTCGCCGCGTTGAACGTCGAGCTCGCACGCTCGCTGCGTCAGCTGCCCGGTTATTCACCAGCGCTCATGCGCAAGCTTTCGCAACTGCTGCAAAGGCACGCCTCTCTCGTCACCTTTCAACACGTTGCCGTCCAAAATCGTTCAGGCCTGCTCCGCGAGCTGGGGGCTTCAAGCTACGAAGCACTTTGCGCCGACGGATCGCCCGGGCCAATCTTCGCGCTGATTCGCGCCGCTGCTCTGTCGAGCGTTGACGAACGCAAAATCGCCGACATCGAGCAGCTCTATTTTCCTGAGTTTGGATTGCTACACGTCATTGCGGACGACTTGGCGGATCAAGGCCTAGACCTTGGCGTCAAGGACTTGAGCTTGGCATCGAGCGGCGAGCTCATGTTGCGCTGGCTCGACTCATACTTGCTCAGGCTAGCGCCGCTGACCACTAGGGCGGAGGTGTTGTTTCCTTTGCAATTGATGTTCGATGAGTACCGCAAGGCTGCAAGCGAAGCCGACCCGCAGCCGGTGCACACCCTGCGCATCTTTGATGCTGCGCTTGCAAAGGTTCGCCAAGCAGCCATGCCCGCCTGAGCCACCGAGACAACCGCGGCTGCCAAGGCGTCGGCTGGGGCGCCGGGTGAAGCGCCTTCCTCCCAAAAAAAGACACAAAGTTTCAACCAAAATAAGAGGCTCTGGATACTGGTGGGAAACAACTGGCCAGCAGGTCTGGCTGCGGAGTGTCTGATGCTAAAACGTCTACTTCCTTCTTTGTTCCTTGTCGCTTGCTCCTCGAGCGACGCCCCATCAACTACCACCAATACGGCCCTGGGCCGTCTGTCTGGGGAGCGCGCGGAACAGCGTTTCACGGGAACCGCGAAGCGCTCGGACGACACGCTTGTCACCGCCGCGCCCGATGGTTCGTTTGTCATCCAACACGAAGGCCTCAGCGTTCACTTGACTGGAAGCGCCGGGAGTAATCAGCAGCTGCTCGAGGTACAGGGCGAAGCCAGTGAAGTCTTGCTCGAACCCTTCGATGATCTGCTCCGCCTCGCGTTCTCCTCCGAGGCTGCGCCGTCTGACGACGACAACAGCGCCAACGACACTGAAGACGATAAAGATGCAAACAACGACAAGGACGACAACGCCGATCCGTCGAACGTAGGCGACGATGACAGTTCCGACGACGACGGCTCGCTCGATGACTCGGACGACAGCGATGAGCGCAGCGCGCGGGACGACCATTCCAGTGACGATTCCGATGATGACAACGATGGCAGTCGCCGGAGCGCATACTTCGGCTGCGAAGGAAAACGGGTCGTCCGAGTTTCCTACGTGCTTGACGCCACCACGTTGGTAGTGGCGCCGTGGCAACAGGACGCATCGGGTGCGCTCACGACCGAGGTCGCGCTCGGATGCGTCGACCCGGCCGGTCAACTCATCTCGCAAACGACCATCAAAATCAGCCTCTCTTCGCTCACTTCGCCCGTCACTGTGACGCTCAGCATTGTGCGAGACGGTGTCGCGTCACAACAAAGCTACCAAGCCACCGCGAGCAACGACGACGACGACCACGTGGACATCAGCATCGGCGATGATGAGATTTTTGAGATTGCGAAAGTAGCCCAAGACATCTACGTCGAAAAAGATGGCCTGTTCTTCCTGCAATAACCGACCCCACCCATGACTTACTTCCTCACCAAGCCAGAGCATCTACCTCCCTTTCGTCGAGGAGAAGCGGCCGTGCTCGAAGCAGTCTATCGTCTTTATGTTCGCGCCGTCGCCGCCATGAGTCAACGCGCGCTGACCGTCAGTTCGAGTCGGGCCACGCAATCAGAAGTAGATGACGTTGTCGCGGAAACCTTCGTGCGGGCTTTTGCGGCACCTGCCCGCCAAGCTTACGACGGCAAGAGGCCCTATCGCCCCTACTTGCTCACCATCGGTCGCAACGTGATTCGCAAAATCGCGCTGTCATCGAAACGAGAAATCGAGCTCCCAAGCGACGATGTTCTGCAGGGTCAACACACCCCGCGTTTCGAGAATTATGCAGATGCGGCGATCGTTGCAGCGACCGAACGTTACATCGAAACGTTGGATGACGCCGCCCGCAAGCTCCACGCACTGCGCTACGAGCAGGACTGCGGGCAAGAAGAAGCTGCTGCCGCCCTCGGGATGAGTCGGCAAGCGCTACGCACGGCGGAAACGAAGCTGCGTAACGGTCTGCGCGAACACCTTGAAAAACATCGATTGATCGAACCCAACTCACCTTCTACGAAACAAGCGGGGTCTACATGATGCCATCACCAAGTGACGACGAGATTGACCAGCTTCTCGCCCGCGGGGCGCCTGGACCCGCGCGTTCCGACGCCATTTGGGAGCGGGTGAAGGTCAGCCAAAAGACTGCGTCCGTAGTGGCGTGGCGCAAATGGCTCATGGTGCTAGTGCCAATGACGGCGCTCATCGCCCTTGTCGTCCTGCGTTATGAGCCCACAACAAAGCCCGACGGATTCGCCGTGCGAGGGAAATCGAGTGGCTTTGCGGTCGCGCGGTGTTTGCCTCGCTGCACGCCGGGTGCCCTCTTGACCTTTGAGCTGGCACAAACGAGCGCCGGTTATTTGCATGTGTGGACCCAGCTACAGAATGAAACTGTGTGGCTGTATCCCGACAGCAACGGTTTCGCAGCCCAGATCGAGGAAAAGTCAGAGCTGCAGTTGTTTACGCGCGGCATCAAGATTCCGCCTGACTGGCGGGGAGAGGTGGAGCTAGTGCTGGTGATCCAGCCAACTATCGACCGCGCCGCCGCTTTCGAGGGCCCGTCTCAATGGCGAACCACAGTTCGCCTGCTTGTGGAGGAAAAATGATCACAAAATCTGCCTTCGTGCTGTTTCTTCTCAGCGTGTCATACCCCGCCTTTGCGGAAACCTTGCCAACCTATGCGGTCATCATCGGCAACAACCGTGCCCCAGTGGACGATTC
>JBIKMD010000553.1:0-4340 GCA_044359465.1 Myxococcota bacterium | reverse complement strand
CAGGCGTAAGCTGTTCAACGCCTACGCCAGGATCGGTCGAGTGCCTAATAAGCTGGATAGGTACGGCGCCGGCGAACAACAGCAAGGGTATCACCATCACGGCGGCGGTGAGTCCTAGTGTGACAGGTGTCGTTACCAACTGCGCTACAGTGAGTGCGCCGCAGGACTTCGAGCTCGCAAACAACCAAGCCTGCGCGACTTTCGAGGTGGGTGTGCCGGCACCTTTCGATCTGCAGGTCACGGGCGAAGTGTACAGCGTCCCGTCGCCGGGAATGACCGGTTTGTATCGATACTTTATCTACAATGCGGGACCCAACTCCACCTCCGAGGAGTTGGTGGTCACGCTGAATGCGCCACCGCAACAAGGAACCTTGAGTTATGTCAGCGGCATCAATGGTAGCCCCGGCACGGCCACCAACATTGGACAGTGCACGCCGATCCTTGGCACCAACCAGATCCAATGCCCCATCAGCCCGCTGATTGCTGTTGGCCAGACCAAGCTCGTTTGGATGAGCTTCTTCATGAACGCTGGTGCGTCTGGAAATGCGCCAGCGTGTCTGTCTCTTGCCCCGCTTGGGGATACTGACAGTGGCAACAACCAAGCGTGCTTATCTTTGCCTGCGGACCCCATCACCGCCAACTACGCTGTGACTACAAAAATGAGCTCGAACGGCAGCCCTACCGAGGGTGAACTCGGTCGTTTGCGCGTGATCGTGGAGAACAATCGCTCTGCTCCCACGCCAGACCCTACCGTCGTGTTTTTCTCTCTACCTGCCGGCGTGAGTTTCGTAGGAACGGCGAACACACGTGCGTTTGAATGTCTGTCGATTGAGCTTGAGCAGGGGGCCGAGCTCGTCACCTGTCGTCACGACGGTCCACTCGCGGCCGGGAGTGATGCGACGTTCGACCTGGCTGTGTTCTATGAGACTAGCGGCGATGTCACGCTGTGTAGTGAGGTCGCGCCAAGAGTCGCAGGGATTGTCTACGATCCTGTGCAGCGTTGTGCGATGCTCACTGTTGCGCCAGCCCCGTAGACTGCAGCAGCGCTGTGGGGATCAGCTAGAAGAAGCCGCGTGCTGCGAACGATCCAAGGTGTTTCGACCAAAGCACATAGAAAAGCGCTCGCCGATGTCCTCGATGATCTTCGAAAAGAAACTTCACCCGCGCGGGTGACGTTGGCTGATCCCCGGGCCCCGATAACTACTCGCGGGGAACACAATGACAGTTCGTGGCTTCGATCCTTTTCGTCCGCCCATCTTCAACGGCCCAGACGGTCAACGCTCGGGGAGCTCAGGCTTTCGTCGCGACGCAACGACCACCACGGCTGACTTTGCGGCCTACTTGAGCTGGGTTGCCAAGGGCCGTCCGTTGCCGCCGCTGCCGGGCGTTACGGTCGACACCTTCGAGCGCCGACCCACTGCGCCGACTCCTCCTAGCGCGCATGAAGAGCCGTTGTCGCTCGGCCTCATTTGGGCGCTGCGGGGGGACATGTTCGACATGAACGGGCCTCCCGGCTGGACTGCCCGACTTCTAAAAGACGTGGGTCCGCTCGATGCGCAAGGACGCCCTGAGCGTGGGCTCAGCTTGTGGTGGTTCTTGAGCGTCCTCGGACGAGACGACAACCAAAGCGCCGCACGTCGCACCCGCATGGCGAAGCTGCTCGATGCCGCGCACACCAATCCTACCGCTCGGCGTGCGGTCATCGACGCCGCCTGGTCGTGGCTGCGAGAGGTGCGAGCCGATCTCGATGACGGCAGCTTCCAAACGATTGGCTACTATGCGCGTGATCACCAAGCGACCATCCCAGCGTTCTTCCAAGATCGCGCAGCGGCGGCAAGGCTGATAAACGCCGCGATGCGCACGCTTCAGAGCTACCAAGATAACCCCACCTTCATTGGCGACGCGTTCTTCGTGGCGCGTCAGCTTGGTGGCGCCGAGCTAACGGCAACCAGAAGCTCCGCCGATCCCAGCGACCCACCTTATTTCACCAGCGATGATCACACTGTGTCGATCGCGGCGCCGCTCGCCCGCCGGCTAGAGTTGTTCGGACCACACGTGCCGCAAATGCCCGCTGCCGATCCGGATGCGATTGCTTCGGCAGCAACGACGATCGCTGCCATCAACAAGGAACAAGCGAATGCGCCAAATGGTCTCTCTGAGCGGATCCGACTTGCGCAGCTGGCCGCGCCGCAAATCGCTGCGTTGCTGGCGACGAACCCGGCGCAACGCCACGCGCTGAGCGCTCACTTCGCCGGCGTGGCGGGTACCTACGGTACGGCCGACCGTTTCGGCGGTGATGTGTTGATCCTCAGTGGCAGGGCAGTTGGCGCGCCGGACATTCGCCTGCACTTTACCGTGCAGGGCCAGCTCATGGGGCTCACGACCGCAACAGAGCCAGAACGTTTCGTCGCCTTGGCGCCGATCCCTTCGGAGGCGCTCGTAGACCGAATCAAGGCGCTGCCGCTCGAGCAGCGCGTTTTCGAGCTGGCGGCCGTCGCTGGCTTGAACCCGAGTGACGCAGCCGTGCGCGACTTTGTTTCCGGTGCACGTTTCGTTGAAGTGACGCTTCCGAACGATGCAGGTGCTGCGAACCGCGCCTTTCGCTTGGTCAACCGCGGGCTCGCCGCAGACGTCACGGTGCTCCTGTCGGTCACTGCAACAACGGCAGACCTCTGCGACCTTGTGTTCAGCACCGCCGCCGGCACGAAGACCCTCGCAGACGTCCCGGCGTTCAGTGCGCCCAGCTTCACCGTCGATCGAAAACGCATGCCACTGCCGCCCGCCGTCTTCGAGCTGAAGAACGTGGTCGAAGAGGTTGACCGCGTCGAAGGCGGAACGCGCGTGCTCGGAGGAACGCAGTTTGACCGCGACCACAATCGAACGCCGCGGGCGTTCCAGCTCAGCGTGCTCGGTATGTTAGACGCTCATATCGGATCGTCATTCGTGATCGCGGTCGACGGACGCCCCTTCTTTTTGAAGCCTGACCAGAACGGCGGTTACCGGGGCTTTGGCACGGTGGCGAACGACGACAAGGTCGAGGTCAACGCTGAGTTGTACCTGCATTTCCCTGATGCCGGTGAGCAAGGATTTGCGCTACCGTGGGTGAAGCTCGCCTGGGAGCTCCCTCCTGATCCGTTGCGCTCTCGCTACGTCACCACTGCGAGCGTGTACGCGCCGCTGACCGTAGCACCCACTGACGGTGCAAGCGCAAAAGAGATCTACCTAGCAACGGCGAAAATTGGCGCGGACACGTTCATGACGCGCTCCCTCCCGTTCACACGATCGCCTAGCGCCGCTGATGCTTATGAGCGCCTTGTGCCGCCACGTCTCGATCTTGTGCGCGCCCGAAATCGCGCCGCGCTCGCGCACTACGAAGTACAGCGAGCCGAAGCTGCTTCGCAGCCGCAGGCCGTGAAGATCGTTTCTGTGACTGCTGATTCGGTAACCTTGCAGTTGTTGCCTGCGCTCCATACTCCAGCAGCGGCACTCATCCTCGAGAAGCAAAACGACGGGTCATACACAAGGAAGGCCGATGCGCTTGGGACTAAAGCGGTTCGCCTCTACCGTGATCGCGCAAACGTGTGGGCGCTCGAAATCGCATGGCAACCACGCGACGAGGGAGGTGCTGTGCGGGAGCTGATGCGGCGCTCGTTACTCGACCTGAGTGACACCGTGTTGGCTGCAGAGCCCACGCCTCAAGCGGCCTTTGAGAGCCTGCTCATCGCTTCGTCGCCGAGCGAGTGGCCGGTCATGCTCGAGCGTCTGATCGCTGCCGATGATGAGCCACGTGCACTCGAGCTGGTGCGCTGGATGCTGCGCCATGATGTGAAGCCAATCCCTGAGTGGCATGACTTACTTGCGGGTGCCTCGGTGAACGCGCAGCGCAGTGGTCTTTCGCGCCTGGCCGAAGCGCTTGCGCCACTGGTCAACAGCGTTCCGCTCGCCCAGTGGTCGCCCGCAGCGTTCGAGGCTGCGCGTGCGCAATGGTTCAAAGGCTACGAGAATGCCGCCGCCAACGGGAATGCTGAGGCATTCCTTGCGCAGCTAGACCTAGGTGAACGACTCTACACGTGCGCTTTGACGAAGGGTGACCGCAAAGAGCTTGCACTGCTCGCATCGGCGCTGGCGGCGACATGGCCACAGGTGGCGAAACGCTTCGACGCAGCGACCCAGCGACGGATGGTACGAAGTTGCATGGCTCGCGCCGGCGATAGCGCTGCCTCGATCTTCCTCGAGCCAACGACGCTCGAGCTTTTCGTCAGTGCTGCCGACGGTTACGAGGGTCAGGACGGCGTGACCCTCGCTCGTGAAATGGCAACACGCAGCTACCGCACACTGAC
>JBIKMD010000552.1:0-4355 GCA_044359465.1 Myxococcota bacterium | reverse complement strand
ACGACGCGCTTGCGGCCGGACGCCTGCAACATGAGATTGCTGCGGCAATCGACAAATTGCCACATGCTCAGCGCACCGCCTTCGTGCTGCTTCGCTGGCACGACCTTTCGTACGAAGCGATTGCCGCCGAAATGGGCATCAGCGTGTCGGCGGTGAAGTCGCACCTCAATCGCGCGCGCGCCGAGCTGCTCAGCACACTTGCGCCTCACCTTGAACGTTTCACCGTTCCGTATCTGCGCGTCCCTGCGAACAGCAGTCGCTCGGCTGCGGCCGCAGCAAAGCTCTCACGCGCGGCATGAGCGCAGCCGCCGCACGCCCTCAGATGTAACGGTTCCCAATTCTCGCAATCATCAGTTTCAGCAGCTTCCAATGGCGCCAGCGTCCGAGCTGATCCGCTTTTTCTTTGCTCACGATGTTCGCTGTCGACAATGTCTCTAGCGCTGCTGCGATCACGGGCTCTGTGATCTTCGCATGTGAGCTGAAGAACATGCTCTCAACCAAAGTTTTGTCCGAGTGCCACTCGGGGTTGTAGCTGCCAAACGCAACCACTTCCCTGTCTGCAATGACCATTTTGCCGTGCTCACGAACGGTGGTCTCGTAGATCTCCACGCCAGCGTCGACGAAGGTGTGATAGCGCAGCCCCGCATTGATATACGGGAGAGGAGACACTGTTCCGAATCCGTTAGGGCCTGCCGTCGCCACACGCACGCGTACGCCACGAGCCCGCGCGTCCAGAATCGCAGCCTCGAGCTCTCTGCAGGGATTGAGCGAGTTCCCGGTGATGATGACCTCGTGCTTCGCTCTACGGATCGTTTCAATGAGCGCATCCGTCAATTGGTTCGGCCCCTTGCGCGGCCCGTCATAGGTCGGATCCCAGACAACCGATTGGACCATTGGGTCCTCTGCCCTTGGCGCAAGTGCAACAGCACCCGCGTTGGCATTGAGTGCGTGCAGCTCGCCAAGCAGCGTCTCGCGTTCGTCTTTCGACGCGCGTCCGCCTTGTCCGAGTCCCAAAAAGCCGTGCCCCATGCGCCGGCTGCGATCGAACACACGCAGGGTCTCCGTGCCAATCCTTTGCGCAATCGGTCCGTCCAAGCGCATTTCCATGTCGCTCATGTTCCAGTCCTCGGCAAAGTGGAAATGGTAGATGTTGCGTCCACCCACAATCGCGGCTTTGTCATCAACTACGAGCGCTTTGTGATGCGTTGCGCCGCCAAATTTCCGCAGCGATTGTTGTGGTGTGCCCTGATACACCACCAGTCCTCCAGCCGCTTCGAGAGCAGCCACTTTCGCTTTGCGCGCGGCAACGTCCTCTTTCGTTTCACCGAGCAGCTTGGGCGCCATGATTTCTGAGATCCAACTGATGCCGACGGCTACTTTGACGCCCCGTTTGGCGGCCGCAATAAGATGATCGAGCAGCTCGAAGCCGCGCTCGTCAGCACCAATGCCGTAGTAGGAAACCAGGATCGACTTCTGGGCGCCGTCGATCATCGCCAGGCGCTCTGACCACGCAAGGTCCCGATCTCTCAGGTTTTTCACGGAGGTCGCGGTCGCTGGTGTGGTGTGCGACTTGCTCGCGAGCATCTTCCAATAGCTTTGATCGAACGCCGTATTTGGCGCGCGCGTTTCGAACGCATCGAGCGGTCTAGCCGACACGCGGGCCGGCGTCGTTTGTGTCGCAGGCAAGGGAGAGAGCGACGGATCAACATGACCTGGGTCAGCGTTCTGTTTGCGCAAAACAATCATCGGCAACACGGGGCGCGTCTGCAAGCTCATGCGGCCAAAACCCGGCTGCTTGCACTTTGTTGCACGGAAATGTGCGATGGAGGAGGAACGCGAGCGACGCTGCGCGTTAGCGGGTGCCCAATGCGACGCGGAAGCTACCGAGCGGACCAAGGTCCACCACGGGTTGTAGTTTCTTCTGCAGCGCGGCTCGGCCGCGTGCTGGTGACCACACGAATGCGTCGACGATGCAAATAACGCCGAGTGCAATCGCGGCAATCCCACCAACGTTCTGGACCACCTGCGCGGCAAACGCGGCATCGTACCCACCAGGTACCGCCAGGCGTTGATAGGCAACGGCGCCGCCTACGTTCATGCCGATCAGCAACACCTCGAGCGACAAGAACACACTTCCTCCAACCAAATCGTAATTCGCGTAGTGCCCAATGATCGGAAAAATACGTAACCAAACGTGCCTATCGCCCAGTGTTTCAACAGCGGGCGCCAAAGGCGGAGTCACCACGCTTTCCGGTGTCTGCTTGGGCTCAGCACTTGGCGCTACAACCAGCGCTTGCGGCTTCACATTGAGCGAAGCCACATACTCATTGCGAGTGGTGTCGAAGAAGCGAACGAGGTCCGGGTGAAACAGCTCGCGCTCAAAAGGATAGTCGACGTTTTCACGAAACAAATCGGTCAACGCGCTTTTCGCTGCCGATTCGTCTTTGCGAAAATACTGAGAGAACGCGAGCAGCAACCGCGCGCGCTGCCGGGTTTTGGCGTTTGCAGGTTGTTTGTCGAGAAGCGCCGAGAGCTGGGCGCTTGCCGAGACGTACTCGTAGTCGTCATACGCAAGCTCGGCTTGCGCGAGCTGTGCCTCAGGACTCGTGTCTTGCGTCGTCGATGTTTTGGGACGCGCATGCCGCGCAGCCTGTGCTTGCATCGCACACGCGCACACCAAAACAATACCCACAAAAAATCGCACAAAGGCTCCCTACTACTTTACGAGTTGTACGCGAATATCCTTGGGTTCGCCTGCTTTCAGATCCACCACTACACGCTCAGACTTGAACGCCGGATTCTCGAACAAAAAGACATGTCGCCCCGCGGGCAGCTCAGTCGTCTTGAACACCGGCGTCGTGCCGCTGACCTCGCCGTCGATCGTCACTTTGGCCCAGGGTTTTGCGAAAATCCGCACCACGGAAGGCTTGGCAGGAGCCAGTTTTGGTTTTGCTTCTACCGGAGGCGATACGATCTTTGGGACGACCGGAATGTCGACGGGGCTCGGCGGCGCAATGGCCGTCTCGGGTGGCGGTATGATGGTCTCGCGCGGCGGCGGCAAAGCTGCCGGGGGCGCCTCAACGGCGAGCGGCTTTGGCCTTTGTGCGAACAGCACTGCACCTCCGGCGAGCACGATCAGAAGGCCACCTGCCGCCACAGCAGTGACCGCGCGGCGCGGCGTAGGTTCGCTCGGCGGTGACGCGGGCCGCGCAGGCGCCGCCTCTTTCATGGCTTTGACCGCCGTGCTGGTCACGATGTTCGTCGCGCCATCCCGCGCACTTGGCGTGATCTTCGTACGCACGTTCGTTTGCGCCAACTCGAAGATACGTGTGTGCGACTCAGGCTCTTCCGAACCAAGGAACAAGCGAATCTGCTGCCGTGCATCGAGCACGCCGCGTCTCGAAAGCTCTCGCTGCACGCGGTCGCGCACATTTTCTGCGCTCGGTCGTGTGGTGGCGTCCTTTTGTAGGAGCTCTCCCAAGAGGCGTTTGATGAAAGGATCGGTTCCAACAGGCACGGGCGCAGCTTGGGCATCACCTACACGCGCGAGCGTCGCGGCAATCCCCTCTGCCAGAAACGGCGACTTGCCGAACAACATGGCATAGAGCACTGACCCTAGGGAGAACATGTCCGACGCGCTGGTGATCGAGTCCACGGAGAACAACTGCTCCGGCGACGAAAACAGCGGACTTCCCACCGAGTGCGTCACACTGCGAACGAAGGTGCTGCTCTGCCCTTCTGCTCCGCGTACGATTCCAAAGTCGCCCACCACCACCCGGCCGCTAGCCTCGGTGAAAATATTCTCTGGTTTCAGATCACGATGAATGAGCCCTTGCTCGTGAATCGCAGCGACCGCATCACATAGGTCACGCAGCACGCACAGCGCCACCAACTCCGGGAGTGCGGTGACGTGAATGATCGCATTCAGGTTGGCCCCGTCGATTAACTCGAGCACGATGAACGGCAACGCCGCACCGCGGCCAGAGTAGTCGATGACCTCTACGACATTGGGATGACGCACACGTCCCAGAGCGCGCGCCTCGCGGTGAAAGCGCATACAAGCGTCAGGATCACTCGCCGTGTCCAAAATGGTTTTGATCGCAACATCGCGCTGCATGCGCGTATCCCAAGCGCGAACGACGCGGCCCATACCACCTTGACCAAGCAATTGAAGCCGCTCGTAGCGACCGCCGGTAGCGGCTAAGATCGCCCGATCGACCTCACCCTGTGCCAACAGCTCGCGCGCTTCGTTCTGCTGCCGCTTTTGTTCGACGACTGCTTTCAGGTCACCACGCACCCAGTTGTAGAGGCGCGTCTCAACTGTGTCTTCGCCAATCACCTTCCATGCAGCGGTA
>JBIKMD010000551.1:0-4373 GCA_044359465.1 Myxococcota bacterium | reverse complement strand
GTCTTTGCACCGAGATCGTGTTCCAAAATGTGACAGGGCTCTCGCGCCGGAAGACAACTCCGCTTGCAGTAACCTCGCTAGTTTTCTCATGGAGACAGACATTCGATTCAACTTCCAGCAGCTCGATCTGTTTCGCTGAGCGATATAGTTTCTTTCACTCGCCACATTGATGCTCGACCAAATGCCACGCGGATACATGACGATCGCGGACCAGTTTTCGTCGCGCTTCGATTTCTGTTCCGCTCAACATACAGAAAGCGCAGCGTTTTTTTGCTGCGTGTTGTGCACACCGCCGGCCGCGACGACGTTGTCTCGTTCCACAACCGCAGCCTGAGCCAGCTCCAGATCCAACGGCTGAGCAGCGAGGCGCTCGCCGGGGTGGGCGGGCACTCGAAATCAACGCGCTCATTGCGGGGAGGCGCGCGCCGAAGCGAACTCAATCTCCGTACCAGCTTGAGCTAGCTAACTATAACTAATGCGCAGGGATTCTCGCGATGACTTCCGTGCCGCGGGGAACAGCGACGAGGCTGAGTGAGCCGCCGAGCTCGTTCAATCGGCGCCGAGCATTCTCTATGCCACCCTGCGATCGCTCGAACATTTCTGTTGAGAGGCCCTTGCCATCGTCGCGCACGCGCAGGGTCGTCTCGTCCCCGTCGCTCATTAGTTCGAGCGACACGCGCGTGGCGGCCGAGTGCAAGACGGCGTTGCGCACGAGCTCCTGGGCGATTCGCAAAAGCGTGGTAGTCGCGCTCGAGTCATAACGGCGCTCAGCCGGAAGCCGAATGGCCTGTTCATAGAGCACGTTCGAGCACAAAGGAGCGCACTTTTGCTCGATCCGTTGGCCGAGACTGGCAGCCGTGCAAGCGGGCTCGGTGCTCCAAACGAGCTCGATGTTCTTAGCAATCGCGCGCGCGTAGTCGGCCTCCGGTTGCGTGCAGGTGTGACGCTCGAGCTCGCAAGCGAGGCTGCGCAGTTCCTCGCCGAGCGCTTTTTCGACAGATCGGGCGAGCTCGCGGCGTCTCGCCTCGCTGCGGCGCTCGGCGAGCTGTTCCTCCGCTGCGTTGCGCTCCGCCTCGATGAGGAAGTTGCGCCGCTGCGAACGCGCGACCCGCATTGCCGCGAGGTTTGCGACCACACCGACCGCGAACCAAGCAAACGCTTGCGCGGGTGCACGTTGAACGCTCAATGCGGCAACGCTCACGAGTGGGCCAAGTGCGATCCATGCATAACGGGGCCACAGGCCCGGCTTCATGGAGGCCCAAAACACAGGGCCGATTGGATAGATGAGCACGAAGATAGGCGATGCGTGATTCGACATCAGCGCGAAAGCAGGTCCGGCCCCCGTGAGACAAAGGACCTCGAGCCCTTCGGCCGCCGCATAGGCGCGGCTCTCATCCCCGAAGACTCGAAAGGCGAGCGTACTGACCAGCACGGATGCTGCGCAGGCCCCGCTCACCAGGAGCGCAGCGGCAGGCGTCGTGTTGCCAAATACCCGTTCGTACCCTGGCAGAAATGCTGCAAGTCCAAGACTGCACAGCGAGAGGCCGTAGGGGATCGCGTAGCGAAACGCACGGCGCGAGATGTCTACTCGCAGAGCGGCGGCCCTCATCAGTCGATCGCGCTCCACGACAACGTCCATCGCACAGGTGCTTAACCTGATGCCTCGGACTTGAAAAGATGTGAACATCGGTGTTGTGTCGCACGTCGAGTTGGGGGGCAATCGATGCGAGTCGTGTTGGTGGAAGATCATGCAATGACGCGCAGCGCGATGACCCGTGCGCTCTCTTGCAGCGACGCCGAAGTAGAGTTCCTTGGGGCCTTTGAGAACGGCGAAACTTTCTTGGAATCGCCGGTTCGCAAATCCGCCGATGTTGTCCTTCTCGACCTTGGGCTTCCGGGTGTTTCAGGCACAGAGGTGATCCGGACGCTCGCACGTGAGGCCTCGGCTGCGAAGGTGCTGGCGCTGACCGTTTTCGACGACTCAGAAACGGTCTTTGCGGCGCTAAACGCAGGCGCGAAAGGGTTCTTGCTCAAAGGCGAACCCATCGATCGCGTGATCCAGGCAATGAGAGACATCCTCAACGGTCGCTTGCCGCTTTCGAGCGGCGTCACGCATTTTTTCGTCGATCAGGCGCTGCGTTTTGCCTCGCGAATTGTCCTGAGCCCGCGCGAGACACGGGTCGCAGTTTCATTGTCGGAGGGCGCCAGCTACGCCGAGTGCAGTGAGGAGCTCGGCATCACCTTAGGAACAGTGCAGGACTATGTGAAGCGAATCTATCGTAAACTCGGCGTCACTTCGAAGCGTGAGCTTAGGTTGTGGGTCGAGGAGACCTTGCGTTCCTCATGACCGTCCCCAAGGACCACGCGCTAGCGCTTGAACGGATCGATTCTGCATGGCGCATTGCGTGGGTCATGGGCGCCGGGATGCTTGCGTTGTTGTTCGCCACGCGAGTGCTAGGGGAAAAGGCCCAGTTGGTCGCCATCTTGTCAGTCGTCGTTGCCTCCACGCTTTTCTTCTCAGCAGCGAGCGCACATCGAGTTCTTGGCGCGAAACATTGGCTCGCGCGCGCGTTGCGGGTGACTGATGAGATCGCGTGGCGGCTCTTCTGCTACGTCATCATCTACGTCGCCGACATGCCCTGGCTGTGGGGGCTTGGTCTGCTGACCGGAGTGTCGTTTTCGCCGCGCACTGACGCTGCCTACCGTAGGCTCGCAGGGACGCTCTTCGTTGGGCTCGTCGCGCTCGCCAGCGCGCTCATCTCACAGGGGCGATCGCTCGACGCGGTGCTCGCGATGGTCGTGCTCGGATGCGTGCAGTTCGAGCTGCGCGCCACGCAGAGCCTGTTCAGCCATGGCGTGCGTGTGCGCGCTGAGCGCAATGCACTCCTACGGGAGCTCGAGGCCACCGCGTTCGATCGGGACCGCGATCTTCTCGCGCGCGACCTGCACGACGGAATCGGCGCTGATTTGACGGCGCTAGTCATCGGTGTTGACGTTGCGACACGTGGCCGACCAGAAGGCGAGCGCAGAGCGCTCACCGCGCGCACGCGTCGAACGCTTGATTCGCTCCGGGAATTGGTGCGTTCGTTGCGCGGTGGTGCCAAAGACGACACCTAACTCGCGGTGTCTGAGCCAACGGCGTGGCAACGGCTGCGACGTACCTTCTGCCTCAGGCGATAAGCCCTTGTTTGCGTCGCCGCGCCGGCGCAGTTCATCCAAAACGCCGGCTTCTTCGTATCAAAGACAAAGAGGAACGCATGGCAAATACAAATCAAGAGATACGGCGTCACGACAGGCGACAGGTTCTCAAGATCGTTGGGGTTGGCATGGCAACGGCCACCGGGTTGCTCGCACTCAGCGCCTGCGAGAGCAAGCCGGCTGCAAAGCCCAAACCCATGCTCGGCGGAGGCGAACAGCCCGCGCCAAGCAGCGCTTGCCAAGACAAGATTCCGGTTGATGACGCGACCAAAGGAATGAGGACTGCGCTCCAGTACAAAGAGAAGTCAGATGACCCTGCGAAAAAATGTTCAGGCTGCGTTCAATACTTGGCCGCAAAGTATGACAACTGCGGTGGATGTAAGCTGTTTGCGGGCGGAGTGAATCCCGAAGGTTTTTGTGTGAGCTATGCGCCCTCGAGCACGAAGCCAGGCTAGCGAGCGCTAGCAATCAGCCGCTGTGACACTCGCTAAAATACCGAATCTCCACAGAAGCTGCGGGAAGCCAGAAAGAAAACAAGGTTCGTTCTCCGCTCCCGTTCTTCTCGGCTTCCCGTGAGCTCTGACGCTAACACTGCGGTCCACCCGAGAACGGACTACTTCGAATCGACTGGTGCTGGTCGCTGACAAGGCTTACGCTGAGGCGATGGATGAGCGCGAGGACGCTGCCTCTTGAACGACGACGCGTTTTATAAAACCTCGGTGACTGCGGGCTTCTTGCCGCTCGGCCACTATCGCGTGGTTGTGCTCGAACAGGACCTCCGGTGGACGACGCATGATTTTTCGTCCCTCGACGAGGCCAACAGTTTCGCTAGTGAGGCGGTGTCCGAAACTGGCGACGAGCAAGCGATCGCGAAGGTCTACGATGCGTTACATGTGCTCGTAGGCGAGGGAAAACAGTATTGGGTTCGGCCCTAGCCAGACGCACGCGGCCCGCCCCGGCGAGCGCCTCGCTGCTCAGCCGTTGGATCTGGAGCTGGCTCAGGCTGCGGTTGTGGAACGAGACAACGTGGTCGAGGCCGGCGGCCGAGCTCGTAGTCGAGTGGCCGTAGGCGACCAAGCGTTATCGAATCAACTTTGTTAACATCTGCACAACACGAAGCAACAAACCCTGCGCTTCCTGTATCTTCGCTCGAAGCGCGACGAAAGCTGGTCCGC
>JBIKMD010000007.1:0-14774 GCA_044359465.1 Myxococcota bacterium | reverse complement strand
TGTTGGATGAAGGACTCGGCTACCGCGAAGCACTCGATGAGGCGCACGTCGGGGTGGGTGGGCACGTGATATCCATGACGACACTTGGGGGAGACGTGCGCCGAAGCGAATCTCCGGACACGCTCTAACTAACTATAACTAGCTATTCTTCGGGGATGACC
Source organism: Myxococcota bacterium (assembly GCA_044359465.1). GTDB lineage: Bacteria > Myxococcota > JADLHZ01 > JADLHZ01 > JADLHZ01 > JADLHZ01. Next base: position 14,613 of record JBIKMD010000007.1, on the reverse strand, counting down.
TGCACGCTAGCCACTACCACTCGCAACTCCGCTCTAACGCGTCTACGCTTTGTGCATGGTGCGACTCGTTCCGATCGCAATGCTTGTTCTGGCGCCACTCACGGCGCATGCCGAGCTCGTGGTGAAATGGGACGAGGCGATTCGGGCTGACGCCGACTTGATCGGGGTCGTGCAAGCGAGTGCAAAGAACGCGCTGAGCTACGCGGCAAACGGGCTTGGCATGAGCGAGCCGCGGCTCGAGCTCATCTTGCTTTCACCTGACAAATATCGCGCCAGATTTGGCGAGCGCGCATCACAAAACTGGTGGGCGCATTACTACCGCGGCCAGGTGTATGTGAACGCAGGCATCACCATTGACGGACGTTTCGCCGGCTTGCTTGCACACGAAATGACGCATGCGGTGCTCGACAAGGATGGACGTGGCGGCGCGCTTCCCGGTTGGCTCAACGAAGGGCTCGCCGAGTACTTTCGCTACAAGCTGCTTGGGCGGCCGGGTGTTGATGATGTGCAGCGAATCTTTCTGAAAGACGCCGAACGTGCTGGTGACTTGCGCGTTCTTCCGCAAGGACACAGGTTGTCGGCCAACGACTATTTGGCGAGTTACGCAGCCATCACGTTCATGATCGACACTTACGGCAAACGCGCACCCTTCGAGTTGGCGATGGCACTGCTCAAAGGTGAATCGGCAAGCAGCGCAGCGACGAGCGTCTTGCACACGTCGCTCGACGCGATGGAGCGGGCCTTCTTTGCGTGGATCCGCAGCTTCAGCGGCTAAGCACTTGCCCGGCTATAGGCCTGAATTGTTTCACAATTTTCCCTGTAGCCGGATCGCTTTGCGTTTGCTAACGGCGCCCGCGCCATGTTGAGCGAAGAACACCAGGAACGAGCGAATCCAAACGCGCAGGCGTTATTGGACATGCGCATCACCATGGTGTCCGGCCTCGTGGATGACGAGCTGCTCTATGCGCTCGGGTTTGGCTGGAGCAACGCGCCGCGCCTTGGCGAGGTGCTCGACGGCCGGATCGATCTCAAATCGATGGTCGCCAAAGCCGCCTACAAACGGCTCGAAAAAACCTGCGAGCGCTTTTTTCAAGAACAGCTCGCGCGGCTCGAACAGGCGCATGCAGAAGACCGCACGTTTCTCAAAAAGCTGAAGCCACCGGCGCAGGCCACATTGCGCGCTTTCCATGAGGCTTTGTTGCAGCTTCGCGTTGGCATTTCGGCGCAGGTGGGACCACACGCGAGCGTGCTGCCAAGAGTGAATTTCGAGTTCGACCGTTCGATCCCGTGCTTCGAAGCGCGCATGTGGGTGGCGGATCCGCTGTACGCCTCGCGCGGCAATGGCCACGTGGTGATGGACGTTGGTGAGCTACACGATGGCGAGCTCTCCGTCCGCTGCGTGTGTCAGCGCGATCGCTCGGTGCATTGTCTGCACGGACTCATGCTCACGGACGCTTTGCTGCAGTGGACTCAGAGCGCTGAGCCTGACGCGGCCATTCTGCAATCACTCGCGACCAAGCCTTGGCAACGTTTGCTCGCCGCAATCGATGATGGCCTTGCCGCCACCGATCCCGAGACCTCGGCGCAGGTCGTTGGCTGGAAGATCAGCGGCGCAGCGCCCATGCTCACGCTCACTCCGGTCATACAAAAACCGCTCAAGCGTGGCGGACTTTCAGCCGGCAACAAGATCTCGCTCGAACGCGTGCTTGGTGACGCGGGCATCGACGCTTTGGACAATGACAAAGAGGCTGCACGCGCCCTGCTCAGCGCCTATTCGGTGCGATCGTCTCATGAGACCGTGTTTGCAGCGCTCGAAGCGCTCGTTGGGCATCCGCGTGTATATCGAGAAACACGCGTGCTCACCGTCAAACGCGCAACGCTCGGCTTTTCTGTGGACCATGCCGGTGATGGGTACGTGCTCCGGCCTACAGTCGATGGGGCAGTCGTGCCACGGGCCTTGCTGCTCGCCGCCTTGGACGATGTAGACAAATCAATACATGGGTTCCCCATCATCGACGAGCGCCTTGGCATTTGCGCCTTGGTGCCTGTGACGCCGCGAACGCGGCCGCTGCTCGATGCGTGCGCCAAACGCGACTACACGCTGCCCAAAGATGCGCTGCCTGAGCTCATGGAGCGCCTACCCAAGCTAGAGCGTGTGCTGGAAGTGAAGCTGCCAGACACTCTGCGTGGTGAAGAAGTGGTGGCCGATCCACGCTTCATGCTGCGTCTGCATGCGCAAGCCGAGGGCGCCAGCATTCTTGGGCTCGTTGAGCCCTTGGGTGATGGCCATGTCTACGAACCGGGCGCGGGTCCACTCGAAGTGACCGGACTGCGCGACGGCGTGCGCGTTTATGCCCGGCGCAATCTCGACGCAGAAAAGACGCACGCACAAAGCATCATCGAGCGTTTGCCCCTCGGAGAACCCGTTGCGCCCTTCAAGTGGTTGATGCCATCTGACGAGCACACGCTCGACCTGCTGCAAGCCGTGCGTGAGCTTGGTGAGCCCATTGAAGCCCAGTGGGTCGACGACTCGCCGCGCCAGATGGCGCTCGCACCAGATGCGACCGCGAAGACCTTGCGCATGCGCGTGACCGAAGGCCGCGATTGGTTCGAGCTCGAAGGCGACGTGGATCTGAATGGCGATCGCATCAAGCTCGGAACACTGCTCGATGCGCTGCGCCGAGGCCATCGCTACGTTCGCCTCGATGCACGCAAATGGTTCCGAGTAGAGAAAGCACTCCGCGAGCGCCTCGAACGTTTGGCTGCGCTCGCACACGAAACGCGGCATGGCGTGGAGATTGGTGCGCAAGCGGCGCCCGTCATGGAAGCACTGCAAGCCATGGAAGTGGAGATCGACGCTACCGACTCTTGGCGCGCGATCATCACTCGCATGCAGAAAGCGGAACGCACGGACTTTGCACCTCCAAGCGCCTTCGCTGCCGAGCTTCGCCCGTATCAACAGGAAGGTTTTGCCTGGCTTTGCCGCCTCGCCGCCTGGGGCGTTGGTGGTGTGCTCGCGGACGACATGGGCCTTGGCAAAACGATTCAAGCGCTTGCGTTGCTCGTGGACCGTGCGGCGCAAGGACCAGCGCTGGTCATTGCGCCCACCTCGGTTTGTTTCAACTGGCTGCGCGAAGCCGAACGTTTTGCGCCCACGCTGAAGTGCTATTCCTATCGCGGCGGTGAGCTCCCAAAAGTGGGCGCGGCTGACGTCATTGTCACGAGTTACACGCTTCTCGCGCAAAATGCAGAAGCGTTAGCGTCGGTACACTTCTCGACCTTCATCTTGGACGAAGCCCAAGCCGTCAAAAATGCCGACACCGCTCGTGCCAAGGCAGCGCGCTCTATTCAGGCGGATTGTCGCATCGCTTTGAGCGGCACGCCGATTGAGAACCACCTGGGCGAGCTGTGGAGCCTCATGCGTATTGTCTCGCCGGGCTTACTTGGAAGCGCGGACCAGTTCCGCACACGCTTCTTGTGGCCCATTGAGAAAGACCGCAACACGCAGCGCCGCCGCTTGCTCGCGCAAATGCTAAAGCCGTTCATTTTGCGCCGCACCAAAGCGGAGGTGCTCTCCGAGCTGCCGCAGCGTACGGACATTCGCATCAACGTCACGCTCAGCGAAGAAGAACGCGTGCTCTACGAAGATGCGCGCCTTGCGGCGGTCAACGAGCTAGCCACCACGAGCACCAACGAGAAGGCAGACGCCCGCTTCATCACCCTGGCCGCCATTACGCGCCTGCGTCTGCTCGCTTGTCACCCCAAACTCTACGACAAGACCTCTCAGCTGCGCTCTTCCAAGCTAGAGGCGCTGCTTCTCTTGGTCAAAGAGCTCAAAGACAACGGACATCGCGCACTAATCTTCTCGCAGTTCACTAGCCACCTTGCGCTCGCTGGTGACGCACTGCGCGCCGCGGGCCATGTATGCTTTTTACTACAAGGCGATACGCCGGTGGCCGATCGCGAGACCATCGTCGAACGCTTTCAACGCGGCGAAGGTGATCTTTTTCTCATTTCACTCAAAGCGGGCGGCTTCGGCCTCAACCTGACTGGGGCCGACTACGTGATCCATTTGGACCCGTGGTGGAATCCCGCCGTCGAAGAACAAGCCATTGGCCGCGCGCATCGCATTGGACAAACCAGGCCGGTCACGGTGTATCGCCTGGTTTGCGAAAAAACGATCGAAGATCAGATCCTCAAATTGCATGACGAAAAACGCGAGCTCGTTCGCGGAGTGCTCGACGACAATGAAATTGCCGCGCGCCTTTCAACCCAGGCGCTGCTAGCGCTGATTCAGGATGTACCAACGTGAATATTTTCTTCTTTGCCGGTGAAGCTGACATGCGCCTCTTGCTCCGTTTGTGCGAGGAGCAAAAGCTCGGCGTCATTCCCACGACCTATAAGATTGGCCACGAGCCGAAGATCCAAGACGCCGTTCACTACGAATACGGTGAGGCGTCCTTTGCGCTCTTGCCTCGCGAGTTCACGCTGGATGACGTCCTGTACAATCCAGGCTCCAAGGGAAAAGCCGGCATCGCCGAGATCGATCTCGATACCGCACCTGTGATCATCTGTGACCCGCCCGCGCTCTGGGGAACGAAGCTCGACGTTGGCGAGATCAGCATTGCGGAGGAGATGACCGACCGCCGCTTCACGCTCGTTGAGCGACGTTATGACTACTTGAGCCGCACCATTCGCAAGTGGGCAAAAACGGACAAGAACCAAGGGCACGTTGGTCCAGAGACCGAACGCCTGGTGAAGCAGAAGAAGCTGCAGCTCGGTCTTGGCAAACGATCTGTCACGCTTTGGTAAACGCTCAGATCTCTGGATCGTTGAAGCCAATACGCAGCATGTGAACGCGCAAGACATCGCCGCTGGCGTCAAAGCCGCGCGCGCAGAGAATGGCGACAACGTTTGCGAGTGCGAGCTCACCATGCCGGCCGCGAACGCCAGCGAGCAGCCGTGATGCGTCGCGCCCGATTAGCACGCAGCCTTTGGCGCCGCGCGCCGCTGCTTTTTCAATCTCAGCCTCGGCGGCATCTAACAAACGGCACGTAGCTTTGAGCACGGCAGGCGCCGCGGCCTGATCCTCGGCATCGATGACGGCTTGGGCAATGGCGTTCGCTTGTCTCGGCGTAAGGACTCTCGTCATGGCCAGTGTATCGAAATAGCCCGAGCTGAAGATGCGGATAACGAGCTGCTTTTTGCGTTCAAACAAGTCATTTGGCGAGTTGTGCCGCGTACGCCAAATAGATGGCCTCGTGCTGCCCGGCGAGCTGAATGGCGTGCGAGAGCAACCCTTTGGTTTCACCAGCAGACAAGCGCACACGGCCGCTAGAACGCCTGTGCGCACGGCCCAGAAGACCAGCAATATGAATGAAGGTCGGCTCGAAATCCGCTCGCGCAAGCCTCAGCAAATTCAGTTTCTGCTGCTGCGGCTCTAGCCGGCGCGCAATGAACTCGGCGCCGCCCACCTTGCGCGGCAACGCCAGCAAACCGCGAGGCGTGGCGGACACCAAAGCGCGCGCACCAGCAACAACCTGCGCTGCATCCGAGGCTTCTTTGAGCTCGTACAAACGGTAGGTGTCGTCACCAATGAGCACAACACAGGCAATACGCACGCAGCCAAGACTACCGGTGCCCGCTATGCGATGAGCCGCATCAACCAAAGTGACGCTGCGTTTTTTGTCGAGCAACGCCACGTACCGCGCCAGCAAAACAGGAGCATGTTTCGTCCACGGCGCGACCAATGAGCGATAGCGTTCGCCCCGCTCGAATGCGCGCTCGCCTTTCACGACGGGTGCACGGGCGTCTAAATACGCCGCAAATGTGCTGGCCTCAGCAGCGTGGCAAATCGCATCAATCGCAGCGCCAGCTCGCGGCACACGTCCAGTAGCAGCACTCGCACTCCACGCAGCGAGTGCAGTTTTGGCAAGATCAATGGCGGTTACAGCATCGAGCGCCGCGCCGCGTGCGGTGAGTAAGATGCTGGTCAACAAGCGAAGCACATCAAACGCCAGAGGCCCCTTGGTTGCTGCATCGAAGTCGTTCAGGTCGAAGACGACCACGTCATCATCCGTGCGATAAGCACCCACGTTCTCGACGTGCATGTCGCCGACGATCCAACCTTCGCGTTCCCCGAGAGCGCCCAGCTTCAGCTCGCTCGCGAGTCTGTGAAAAAGTGGAGCACTGCCGCGCAAGAACGCATGTGCGCTCACGCGCATCTTTGCTTGTTTGATCGCGAGCAACCACGGAAACCGGCGTGTGCTCGCGCGGTCCAAGCGGTCCTGCCATGAAGCCAACACTCGGGGATCGAAGTGCTTCACGACAAACGACCCAGCTCTCGCAACATGAGCTCACACGCCGGGGTAAAAATGTCGCTGTCTGGGTCGTAGTCATAGAGCACGGTCCAGACGTTTACTTCGAGAAGAACGGGCGCGCCTTCACATAAGGCGACGTCCCAACCTAGCGTGATTGCACCAGGTGCCAGCGTCGCATGCGCTTTCAAGGCGAGCGCTTTGCCTTCTTCCCACCACGGCACACGAATGCCGACGAAGGATTTTCCCGTGTCTGGATGTTCGCCGTGCCGAATGGGCTTGCCGTTATCGTACAAACCAAAATCATGTCTGGTCACACCCGATTGAATCGCGCCGGTGCGCATGTCCACGCGCGACCAAATCCCTCCTTGCTGCGTATTGTCCACGGCGCTTCCGGCGCGGCCAATACGAACGGCCGTGCGCACCACACGCGGCTCACCAGTCGTAGGGTCAAGCATGGTCATCACACGAAACGACGACAGCGGCGCCGTGGGAGGAAACGCCGCAAGCAACGCGGGGTGATTGTACAGGCGTTCCTGCAGCACGAAGCGCTCGAGGGTGTCCTCCTCTTCCGCGAGCTCCTCACTAGTGAGGATCGTGACGCCATAACCAAGATCACTCGTTGCCTCTTTAACGATGATGTCCTTGCCGGTGGCCACAGCGGCTTCCCGCGAGGCAAAGGTCCTCGGAATCGGCAACCCCGCTTTTTGGCAGGCGCTCACGAACACGCGTTTGTCATCGAGCGAAAAGAACGCCGCGCGCTCCTTGTTGAACCAATACGCGTAGAACATGCCAATCGTGTAGTCTGGCCGGCTCAGCACAATCTCGTCACGCGTGTAGCTCGCTTTCGGATGCTGCAGGGCGAGCTCAGGCCGGCTCATCGTCATCTTCCAATAGAGCCAAGAAAAGCGTCTGAGCGCTTGCGACAACGCGGCGAGTGGCCACAGAAACAAGAACAGCAGGTAGAACGCACGCAGCGGTAAAATGCGCCGCCCAGCCATATTCCCCGCGTGTAGATCCTCGAAGGTTCGCCCATCTGCGCGCACAGGTTTGTGCCAGAGACGCAGCGGCACGCAGATCGCCCAAATTGGCAGCTCGGCTGCGGTCTTTGGCTGCTGACCAAACACGGCAAAGCGCAGGACGCGCCACCAATACAAAAACGGGGAAGCCGACAGCACGCAGGTCTCCAAGCTTGGGGCAGATAGCTCGGAACCTATAACTCTTGACGAGGCGCGTCGCGAGGGGTGACAGAGCGCAAATGGCATCCATCGTTTCAAGCTTCATCGATTCGCCCACGAACAACATGATCCGCACGCAGTGGGATGCGCTCACCAAAGTGCCTGGTGGCAAGCTCATCTTCAGTAAGCTCGTCGGCGTCGCAGCGGCCTACACGGGAACCATTGGCGCGCGCGTGCAAGAGCTACGCGAGGGGTACGCCCGCGTGACCATGGCGGACCGAGCGAGCGTGCGCAACCACCTAAAGAGCGTGCACGCCGTAGCGCTAGTCAATCTGGCAGAGCTCACTGGCAACGTAGCGCTCGCTTACACTTTGCCCGCAGATGCGCGCTTCATCGTCGCTGGTTTGTCGATTGAGTACGTGAAGAAGTCACGCGGAACCATCACTGCGACGAGCGAGTGCCCGGTGCCAACGTCGAGCGCCAAGCAGGAATACAGCGTGCCCGTGGTAATGAAAGACGCCAGCGGCGACGTGGTGGCCACTGCCACGCTGCGCACGCTGGTTGGACCAAAGAAGTCTAAATCCTGAACTCGCTGCGCGGCCGGGGTTTGATGCTCACGTGCTGCGCCTCGAAGGTCACCAGCGAATCCTCTGGCACGCTATGGGTGAGCCACACATTGCCACCAATCACACTGCGTGAGCCGATCACGGTTTCGCCGCCGAGGATCGTCGCACCGGCATAAATCGTCACACCATCTTGAATGGTTGGATGCCGCTTCTTCATGGGCGGATGCCCTGCGGGATCACGCTTGACGTGTTCGCTCACGCTGAGCGCGCCGAGTGTGACCCCCTGGTAGATCCGCACGTGATTGCCAATCTCGCTGGTCTGACCGATCACCACACCTGTGCCGTGATCGATGAAGAAGTGCGGTCCGATTTTAGCCCCAGGATGAATGTCGATCCCCGTGCGACCGTGCACCCATTCGCTCATCATGCGCGGGAGGAGCGGCACTTCCTCGAGAAAGAGCTCGTGCGCCATACGCTGTACGGCCGTCGCTTCAATACCGGGATACGCGACGATGATTTCTTCCAAGCTGAACGCAGCGGGGTCACCTTCGTGCGCCGCCTCAACATCGGTCTGGAGCACCTGACGTAGTGTGGCGAGCTTACTGAGAAAGCGACGCGCCACTGCTGATGCGAGCTTGCCTTCGATCGGTTGGAACTGCAGACATTTGCCGATTTCCAGCTCTAAACGATCGCGAATCCGTTCGAGCCGCGCCGTGGTCACTGAACGCAGGTCTGCATGGCTGAGCGAGCGCTCCTCCCAGAAGCCAGGGAAGATCACGTGCAACAAGTCACGCGTCAGGCCTTCGATGACGGGCTTCGAGGGAAGGTTCTTGCCGTCAATGTGATTGATGCCGCCGCAGCACTCGTAGGACTGCAGGAGCTGGTCTACTAGGTCTTCGAATTCGTCTGCCACGCTACAAGTAAAGCACCGTGTGCGTCCAAACGCTACAGGCCCTTCACATCGGAGCCGGCAATGATTTTGTAGTCGAGCTGCAGACGGGCGCTTTCGTTGGCCTGAAGCTTCACGTCAAAACGAACGATGCCCTCTGCGTCCGCCGCAGGCACGGGGCCGGTGTTCGTCGTATCAATCTTTACTTCCACCTGCTCTAACTCACTCACCGGTATGCGCTCTTCGAGCGTGAACGCAGCCGGCGTATCATTCAGATTCGACAACATCAGATGCGTTTCGCGCGTGATTGTCTGCTTGTTCGTGATCATCGCAGTCTCGCGGCGCACAGACACCTGACGCATGATGCGCAGTGCATCATCGCCGCCAAAGCTAAGATGGAATTTTTCACCTGGCGCAATGAACGGGAGCTGCGCAAACCCTACGTTACCGGATTCACGCAGCAGCTCGACGGGCCCCGCGAGCAAGGGGTGTTTGGCTTCATTGTTTTGTTCGGTGCGCAAAAACACGAGCGGTGAGAGCTCGGGCCGAGCAAGACGTTCGGCTTTCGCGGCGGTTTCGAAGGCAAAGAGCGGCACGCGCTGCATGCGACCGTTCGAAGTGATCGTCACGCGGCGCGACGCATCCATGAGACGCACTTCACCGCCGTCGTCTACGCCAGGCACCGCGTCCTGCGCAGCCATGCCGGCACCGGTGTTCTGAATCGTTTGTTCATGGATCGCCGCACGCACTTCTTTGGTTTGCCGAGGGCGCTGCGCCAAAGTGTCATCACTGAGCAGCGGCGGCTCTGCGCGCTGAGTGGATCGCGCAGTCGAGTAACGCGTCTCAACGTCTTCCCAGACTTCGCCAGTCGCTTGCCAAACGGCGGCGGCGCATTCGAAATGTAGGCGTTCGCCTCGCCACGTCGCGCGGTGGATGGGTCGCCAGAGCGCGCTCGGCACCATGTATTGCAGCGTCAGCGTGTGGTCTCTGTCTTCGCTAGCCGCCACCTGCACCCGCACATCACAATACAAAGACGATGCGGGATTCTTCACCTGCTCAAAGCGGCGGCGCAGCGTTTCGTAACGCGCGGCAACCTCCAGCCGCTGGGCTTCCAACGCATGCAGTGCCTCTTCGGCCTTGCGGCGTTCTTCCATCAGCTCACCCATGGCAGCGGTTTGGTCGCGGCTCAGCCCGGGCAAGAACGGCAGATCTCGCTGCAACGCCTCAAAGCTGAGCGATGTCGCCGTTTGCAAACGCTCAGCATGCTGCGCCAGACGAGCGCGTGAGGCCTCTAGGGCTTTGTATTCGAGCTGAAGCTTGTTGCTCTCAACGAGGAGCGTTTGCAGCTCCCCGCTCGCATCCGCGCTACCAATGCGCCAGCGGCGCTGCGCTGCCACGTCATCGACGCGCAGTGAGTCGCAACGGGCAACCAAGCTCCGATCGTCTAGCGCAGGGGCGAGCTCGGTCAGGCTAAGGGTGTGCGCGCCTGGTCCAAGGCGCAGTGTCATGACACGTTCCACTTGCGCGCGGTCTTCGAAGAAAGTGACGCGGGTGACTTTGGAGTTTGTCATTAGTACGGCTCACGTCGATTGCCGCCGATGAGCTCGGCTTTGCTGTCTATCTTCACGCGGTACGAGAATCCGAGTTGTTTGCTGGCGCCGGCCGCCAGGGTGAAGCGCCAACGTTGACCACCACGAATAGGCTGCCGGTCCGCCTGTTCGAACTTTTCCCACTCGGGCGAGACTGACTTCACGTCCACCGCGATTTCCTTTTCGCCTGGGGTGAGCACGGGCACGCGTTCGCGAACCTCCATCTCCACCGGCGTCCGCAAGCGCGAGGCGACTTCGATCTCAACCGTGTGATCGAGCGAACGAGCCCCGCGCAGCAAGCCCTCCGTCTCTTCTTCGAAACGGACCTTCCGAGCCACTTTGATCGCGGGCTCTACACCAAGGCCAAGTGTCAGTGTGCCACGCGCCGGCACAGTGCGAACCGGCGTGCTCACCAAGTATTCGTCTTCCAAATAAATATCGGCGTCGCCCGCCAGAAGCGGAGCGTCGAGCGGATTGATCATGGTGGCAATGCGCACCACGTCCTGGCTTTCACGAGGCACAGCCACGTAGACGTTCTTCAGCTCGGCGGTGCGCTTGAGCAACGCGATGTTGTGAATCATACCGTCGCTCGGCATATCAATCGTGCCGTCTGAGTCGTAGCGGTAGTCGTAGAATCCCGTCGTCGCTTCAACGGGCGTTCCAATCGAAAGCTGGTCTGTAGTGCGCGCTTTGAGCATGGCGTCCGCGAGGACCGAAACCACACGGTCGCTCAGCGCGCGCTCACTTTCGTCAACACGATCTGCGTTACCAAGTGGCTGCAGCTTCCCGCGCGAGGGACCAGCGAACGCGACGACCTTGAGCTCGGAATAACGCAGTTCCTTTAGCGCCAGCACGACGGCTCCATCATTGGACGCAAAGGAGCCCTCGCCTTCGTCCGCCAGCATCTCGCTCGGCGGCGGCATCGCTGCTTCTTCAGCGACCGCTTCTTCCATTTCAGCCTCATCGCGACTGAGGACGCTACGGCTTTTTTTGGCCATGTCTTTTGCCATTGGCGCCGCGCTGCTTTTTGGCCTTTCCATCATCATGGGGGCCGCGCTCATCATGGGCGCCATCGCAGAGCTCGGCGCGTGTTGCATCCCACCGACCATGGGTCCACCGCCCCCAGAGGGCGGCGGTGGGGCAGCAGGCGGCGGCGAGGGTCTTGGTTTAGCAGGCGCAGGCCGCGCTTTGGGCGCCTTGAGCGCTTCGTGAGACGCAAGCGCTGGCATGGTCAGATACGACGCAGGCGGAGTCGGATCCTGCCCAACGGCTGCGTCCAGCGCAGCAAACAAACGGTCCGTATCGCCTGGGGGATCGCGCCACGCCGGTTTTGCGGGCGCGTCAAGCTTCCGGCCAATCCGCAGCGACTTGAGCTCTGGCACGTTTTGTTCACGCAGAAAGGTAGCAGTGGACAAAGACAACTTCACGGCGCGCCAAAGTTCTCCGGTGTTTTGCGCAAGCATGGCCCGCAGACTCAAATCTGCCGTTTTTCCGTCACGTGACACGCGGACGACATAGGTTGGCGCCCAGCGCGCACCCGCCACGCGGTATTCTACAAAAATTTCCGTCCCGGCCTCGAGCGTGCCGTCCACTGTGAAGACCACGCGTTTGCTCACACGGTCGGCGCGACCATCACGCGCCGCACGCGCCATGTTGATTGATTGCTCGAGTCGCTGACGTTCTTCCGTTGCTACTTTAATCCGCGCGTCCAACTCGGAAAGCGCATGGTGACGCTTCTCAGTCTCGTCACGTTGCCAGGCGAGCAGCTCACGCCACGCCGTGATGGCAGCAGGTAAAGGCCGTTCGCCTTCCTCAGCCTGCGGGAGCGTGGGGCTCAAGGTCTCAAACAAGGCAAGCTCGGCCTCCACCCGGTCGCGCTGTTCTTGCAACGCGGTCACTGCACGGACGGCACGGAGAAGCGTGTCACTGTCTGCATCGCGAATCGATTCACCAGCGGGCGGCAGCACTAACTCTACGCGCACATCGACCGGTTGCGATGTAGGCTTTTCTTTACCTTCTAAACGTACCCGCACGCTCGCGTCATCCAGTACTTTTGGCAGTCCGCTCAAACAAATACGCGGCCGCTCGAGCTGGTCAGGCACGACTACCGAGCGAGTGACTACTGCACCTTGGCGAAACACCATCACGTGGCGAATGTCGGAGCTCAAATCCATGGGCTGTGAACAGTGCCAAGACGCCGCTCGCGCGCAATGTTTGTTATGGTAATCACTCTTGCACATGGAAGCGTTCACACGCGCGATTGATGCGGGCCTGGCTCCTGGTGGTCAGCTCTCGATTTGGAAACATGGCCGCTCGCTCCTGGAGCTGACGCACGGGCAAAGCGGGCTGAACGTCGTTTACGATCTGGCATCTCTCACCAAAATACTGTCAACCACGTATCTGTTTGCACGAGCGCTACATTACGGCCTATGCGCGCTCGAAGATCCTGTGGCGCGCTACGTCCCGCAGGCACCACCGGAACCAACACTGCGCCAACTGCTCGAGCACGCAGGCGGCTTCCCCTCGCACCTGCCGTTTCACGAACGCGTTGGCAAAGACCTCTCACCGCAAGACGCACATGACGCGATAGTGCGCATGGCCGCACGCGAACCCCTCGCCTGCGCGCCAGACACCAAAATCATCTACAGCGATCTGGGGTTCATTCTGCTCGGCGCGACGCTTGAGCGGCTGTTTGCCGAACCTTTGTCTGCGCTGATCACGCGCGAGCAGCACGGCGTATTTTACCGCGACGCACGCACGGGTGCCCTACCCTTCCCGGAGCTAAGCTACGCGCCCACAACCCATTTGCCCTTGAGCGACGGCTCGCTTCCCATGAACGTGCCAACCGGAGTCGTACATGATCCGAACTGCCGCGCCATGGGCGGCGTCGCCGGCCACGCTGGCCTCTTCGGTACAGCAGCAGCCGTGTCCAAACTCATGCAACGATGGCTCGCGGCCTCACGCGGCGAAGATGACGGCTGGCTCAAAGCCGATCTCGCTCGCACCATGTGGACGGACTCCAAAGTCCCGGGCCGCGCACGCGGCTTCGACAAACCCTCACCGCAAGGTTCGCACACAGGTGACGTTTGGCCTACAGACACAGTGGGTCATCTAGGATTCACCGGCACCAGCGCTTGGCTGTCGCCGTCAGTCGGCTTGAGCGTGGTGCTCGTGACCAATCGCACGTGTACGCTACCTGAGCTCAAAGCGCACCGCCGTGCGGTCTATGCCGAAGCATTTCGCAGCTTTGGCCAAGCGTAGGCTGGCGCGCTCTTGCCCCTTAGGCAAACGCGAATGCCACCGGCGAGATCGCTATTCTAAGGAGTGGGTCCCGCGCTCGTCACGGCAATGATCCGACCGGCAGAATCAAAAAACGTCACAGTTCTGCTCTCTCCCAGCGTCGTCTGCATAGCGTAGGCTTCGTGGGTGTTGCCCAACGCGTCTGTTTGCAACGTGAAAAAGAAATCCAGGTCGGCGACGCGATGAGGTTCGCTTGCACTGTAGGCGTCAATCGCTTGCAGTTCTGCCTGAACGGCAGAGCTCATGCTCTCTGGGATGCCACTTGGTCCAGTCGGGACCCACCCCGCCACACCAAAGCTGCTCAACAGCGCGGAAATAGAGAGCGCCCCGTTTGGTGTGCTCTCGTCTGGTTCATGAGTTATGACTTCTGCGTCAGCGAGCGCATCCCACGTCAGGGTTTCACGCGTCAGCTCGCCCGTTTCTTGGTCGAGGCGGCGCACCGCGATGCCGGTTGGCGTTGCTGCTGCGGTTCCTGCAAAGCTCGCCACAATCCCTCTCTGAACATCGACGACCGCAGAGCGGCTACCAAAATCACTCTGGTCCGACATACCTACAATCAGGTAGTTCCTTCCGCCGGGTCCCGCGACGGTTCTCAGGGCGCTGATTGGATAGTATTCCTCAGCGATGATTCGGGTCGTTCTCGTGACGGCGTCGAACACTGCGATAGCCATGCCATGATTTTCGTCCCCGCCAAGCCGCCCGTAGACTGGGTAGCAGATGAAGCGCCGATCGACGACGCGCACCGGCGGGCGTTCAGCCGTTGGTGAAATGGTA
>JBIKMD010000549.1:0-4379 GCA_044359465.1 Myxococcota bacterium | reverse complement strand
TTAGGGCTGTCATCGTTCAAACACGTTGGGCTCTTTCCCGAGCAAGATCCCAATTGGCGCTTCATTTACGAACAATCGAAAAAACGAAGCGCGCCCAAAGTGCTCAACTTGTTCGCCTACACCGGTGCTGCAACCCTCGCTGCGCGGGCAGGAGGCGCCGAGGTCACTCACCTCGATGCCGTCAAACAGGTGAACCTGTGGGCACGCGAGAACATGGAGGCGAGTGGCATCGACGGCGTGCGCTGGATTGTTGATGACGCCGTGAAATTCGTCGAACGTGAGATTCGCCGCGGCAACAAGTACCAGGGTCTCATTTTGGATCCGCCTGCGTACGGCCGCGGCCCAAATGGCGAAAAATGGCAGCTCGAAGACGAGCTCAATGCCATGCTCAAAATGTGCAAGGCGCTCATTGATCCCGTGGATCACTTCTTCTTGATTAACCTCTATTCTCTAGGGTTTTCGGCGCTCATTCTCGACAATCTCATTCACGGTATTTTTGGCGTGAAACCAGTCAAAGAGCTCGGCGAGATTTATCTGCTCGATCAAGGACAACGCCGCTTGCCGCTCGGCACGTTCTACCGTTTCGCGAGCGCATGAACGTTCTCTACGAAGACAACCACGTCATTGCCGTGGTGAAGCCTGCGGGTGTGCTCGTGCAAGGTGATGCGAGCGGCGAGCGCACGTTGATGGATGACGTGAAGGATTACATCGCGCACAAATACAACAAGCCGGGTGCCGTGTACTTGGGGCTCGTGCACCGCATCGACCGGCGGGTGAGCGGTGTCGTCGTTTTTGCCCGTACGTCCAAAGCGGCAGCGCGGCTCTCCGAGCAAATTCGCGAACGCACCACGCAGAAGACCTATAGAGCCTTCGTCGAAGGTCAGCTCACGACCAACCGCCGTCTGACGCATTTCATGTCTGACGACGATGGTTACGTCACGGTGCACGACAAGCCAGGTGCAGGACGTAAGGAAGCGACACTGAGTGTCAGCGTGCTCAAGTCAGAAACGACGCGCACCTTACTCGAGATCGATTTGGAGACTGGGCGAAAACATCAGATCCGCGCGCAGCTCGCGTTCGTTGGGCATCCGATTTTAGGTGATGAGCGCTACGGCGCAAAAGCCAAGTGGCCGCCACCTGGTATTGCGCTGCTGTGTCATCGCATGCGCTTCAAACATCCGACCAAAGACGAAACGCTTAGCGTCGAGGCCCCGCTGGAAGCGTTTGCCGGGTGATCTCCATACACAGCGCGGCTGCTGCCATGGCCACGTTGAGCGACTCTGCTTTGCCTATGCGGGGGATAGAGATGACCTCTGCTTGCATTGCGGCAATCGCTGCCGAATGACCGTGTGATTCACTGCCGAGCACGAGCACTGCGGGCAAAGAAACGTTCGCTGCGTAGGCAGGCGTGCCGTCCATGTCCGCAATGTAGACTCTAGCCCCGCCTTCGCTCAGACGGGTGAGCTCTGCTGCAAGGTCCACGCCTTGGCGCACATCCAGATGGAACAACGAACCCATGGTGGACGACACCACCTTGGGATTGAACACCTCCATACAGTCCGCGCTGCAGACGATGCGCTCGAGGCCGAACCAGTCGGCAATGCGAATGAGGCTGCCCATGTTGCGCGGATCACGCACGCCGTCCAACGCCAGAATCAGCTCGTTCGATTTTGGCGCGCGATACGGCACTTCACCAGGGTCGACGGCAATCGCGATCAGCTCGTTCCCTTTTTCGAAGGTGCCAATGCGGTCGAGCTCTGCTTGCGCAAGCACATGCACAGGCACACGGCGCTTCTCTGCGTACGCTTGCACCCACGCCGCTGCTTCCTCGGTGGCGACTAACTCGTCGACCTTCCACGTTGACTGCAGAAGCTCGGCGACCACCTTCTTGCCCTGCACCAAAAAGCGCGAGGTCTCGGCGCGTGCTTTCTTGAGCTGCAGTGAGCGCAGCACTTTGAGCCTGGCCTGCGAAAGCACTTATTTGGGCCTCTTGTAACCTTGGCAAACGACGAAGCGCTCTTCGCTCCCGCTGCGCACGGCGTCTGGACGCTGTGCTTTGATCGAATCGAACTCGGCGCGAAGCTGTTTTTCGAAGTCTTGGTAATCGTTCGACACGAAAACTTTGAACACGAAGGCCCCGTTGCGTTTGAGCAGAACTTTACACGCTTCGTAACCCATTTGAACGAGCTCCAAAGAGCGCGCGCGGTCCGTCACTTTGATGCCCGTCATGCTCGGTGCGGCGTCACTCAGGACGACGTCTATCGACCCTTCAGTGGCACCAAGCGCGGCAAAATCGGCAGGGGTCGCCTTGAGAATGTCCATTTGCACGCGGAGGGCCGCTTGCGGCAGGGCGGCCGTGATCTCGTTCAAATCCAGGCCTAGAAGATACCCTGAGGGAAGCACGATTTTGGCCGTGTACTGCATCCACGAGCCGGGGGACGCGCCAATATCGACCACGCGCATGCCAGGCCGCAGCAAGCGGAATTTTTTGTCCAATTCCTCTAGCTTGTAGACGCTACGTGCCGAGAAACCATCACGTTTTGCCGCTTCGCCGTAGCGATCTTTCTTCTTGAAATCTGAACCCACGTGGGCCCCATAACACTCTCAGCGCCCGGAGCACTATTGGACGCCCACAGTTCGTACGTGCGCCTCTTGTTTCGCGGAAGCGACCGTATCTAGAAGCGATGCCCGAATGCCCTTTCAAATCGTCGTTCCGGTCTTCAACGAAGCTGCAAGGCTCGAAGAGATCCTGCAATCGGCTCACGCCAGCGGGTACCTCGGGCGCATGTACTTTGTTGATGATGCGTCGACCGACGAGTCGCCGCAGATTCTCCGCAAATGGATGAAGAGCCACGGCGTGCGCGCTTTGTTCTTGCTGCAGAACCACAAGAAGGAGGGCGCGATTCGGCAGGTGCTAGAGACGCTCGACGCGCGCGGTGAGTTGCTGCCGCACACCGTGCTGCTAGACGCCGATTCGTTTCTGGTGTGCCCAAAGAACGAGCCGAACGTTGTGGCTGCCGTTCATACCGCCATTGCCTCCATGCAGGAGCGAGATCTGGCTGCACTCGCTTTTCGCATAGACGTGGCGCTCGATGATTCGCCTGGGTGGCTCGAACGCTGCACCTTTGCCGACTATTCGGCCATGCAATTCGACCAGTGGTTACTCAGCAAACAGCGGCAGGTGTGGGTCATCAATGGGCCGGGTGGTTTGTTCCGCAGCGACTTATTGCTCACTGCGCTGCGCGACATGACACCTGACTTCGAGACTGGCGATCTTTTGATCACGGTCAAGCTGATGAAGCAGGGGTATGGCGTCGCCTACTACCCGCAGCTGCTCGTGCGCACCTATGTGCCCAAAACAGTGGCCTCGTATTTCAAGCAGCGTCGCCGCTGGGAGCGTGGGACCACCAAAGTGCTGTGGTGGGAGCGCGGATTTTATGCGCGCTTGTTCACTGGCGGAAAGCTGCTCGCGCTGCTCACGCTCGTGCATCTGTCTTTGTATGTGGGTCTCGCGGGAACCGTGTACGCGCTGATCGGGTCGAGTGAGCCCGCTTACATCGTGGGCCAATGGTTCGCCGTGACCTATCTGACCTGGTTCGCCATTAGTCTCGCCAAGGGGCTGTGGAACAAGCCGCTCCAGGAATCGCGTGGGCTTGCACGTTATCTAGGCTACTGCGCGCTGAACGGCATGCTGTGGTTTGGTGTGACGACGTGGGCCCGCGTGGCGGGTTTTGTTGATGCCTTGATCTTGCTCGTCGAGCCCACGCCGGAGCGCGTGAAGCTGAAGGAATGACCGTGCTGCTTCTCTCCGTGCTGCTTGCCGCGGCGCCACTCCCGTTCATCAAAGCTGTTTCGTACGACCCGAGTTATCCAGGCAAAGAGCTCTTCGACGAGATTCCGCCGCAGGTGATTGAAGAAGACTTTGCCGCCATCAAACGCGCAGGTTTCAACGCGGTGCGCTCTTACGAGCCATTCAACGACACTTTGCTCGATCTCGCAGAGAAACATTCACTCTACGTGATTGAAGGTTTGGTGCGGATAGATGACGGCACGGACTTTCGCTCCAAAGAAGCGCTCGAGCAGGTCAAACATGCAGCAGTGTCTGTGGTCGAGCGGCACAAGAAGCGCAAAGCGATTTTGCTCTGGTCACTTTGGAACGACGCGCCATTTCAGTGGGGAACACAAGGCGGAAACGTTGCCCGCCGTTTTGGCGCGGATGTGGTGAACCGGTTTTTGGGTGAGCTCTCTCGCGCGGTGAAAGCAGCAGACCCGTCGCGCCTCGTGACGGCAGCGAACGTGCTCAATGCCCCAGGGTATGACGTGGGTTTCGAAGCGCTCGATGTGATTGGTCTCAATGTTTACGTTGGCATCACCGATTG
>JBIKMD010000548.1:0-4382 GCA_044359465.1 Myxococcota bacterium | reverse complement strand
TTCGTCAATAAGATGGACCGCCCGGGTGGTAACTACGAACGCGTCGCCGGCATGCTCAAAGACAAGCTCGGCCACGTTCCGCTCCTCATGCACGTGCCGCTCGGAGCTGAAGACAAGTTCCAAGGCATGATCGACGTGACCAATGGTCGCGCCTACCGCTTTGAAGGCGAAGACGGCGAGAAGGTCGTCGAGTTCGATCCACCAGCAGAATACGCTGACGAAGTGAAAAAACGCCGCCACGAGCTCATTGCGACCTTGGCGGATCACGACGAGCAAATTGGCGAGATGTTCTTGTCTGACGTCGACCCAACGGTTGAGCAACTGCGCGCTGGTATTCGCCGCGCGACGATCGCGCTCAAAGTGACGCCAATCCTCTGCGGTTCGGCGCTCAAGAACAAGGGCGTGCAGGTTCTGCTCGACGCCGTGACCTACTACTTGCCGTACCCAGACGAAGTCGAAAACATTGGTCTCGACCAGTCCAAGGGCGAAGAAAAAGTCATCTTGAAGAGCGACCCCAAACAACCCTTCGTTGGTCTCGCATTCAAGCTCGAAGACGGTCGCTACGGTCAGCTCACCTACATGCGCGTCTACCAAGGCACCGTGAAGAAGGGCGACTTCATCTACAACATCTCGAACCAAGAGAAGAAGGTGAAGATCCCACGTCTCGTTCGTATGCACTCGAACGAAATGAACGACATTGAAGAAGCGTCCGGTGGTGACATCGTTGCGCTCTTCGGCGTCGAATGCGCGTCGGGTGACACGTTCACCAACGGCGACCTCAAGGTCACCATGACCTCGATGTTCGTCCCTGCTGCCGTCATCAAGCTCGCCATCGAGCCTAAAGAGAAGAACAGCCCGAACTTCAGCAAGGCGCTTAACCGTTTCACCAAGGAAGATCCAACCTTCCGCGTGTCGCGTGACGAAGAAAGCGCGCAGACGATCATCGCCGGCATGGGTGAGCTGCATCTTGAGATCTACGTTGAACGCATGAAGCGCGAGTATGGCGTGGAAGTCGTAGTTGGTAAGCCGCAAGTCGCTTACCGCGAGACCATTCAGCTCAAGTCGGACTTCAACTACACCCACAAGAAGCAAACGGGTGGTTCGGGTCAGTACGGTAAAGTGGCCGGCTACATTGAGCCGCTGCCCTCAGACGCCGTGGAAACCTACGAATTCGTCGACGACGTCGTCGGTGGTTCGATTCCGCGTGAGTTCATTGGCGCGTGCGACAAGGGCTTCCGTGAAGCGATCCAACGCGGTTCGCTCATCGGCTTCCCTGTCGTGGGCGTTCGCTGCGTGATCAACGACGGTGCATCGCATGCCGTCGACTCGTCTGAAATCGCGTTCAAGACCGCGGCGCTCATGGGCTTCCGCGAAGCGTACGAGAAGGCCAAACCGGTCGTTCTCGAGCCCGTCATGAAGGTCGAAGTACAGGTTCCAGAAGAGTTCCAAGGCGGTATCGTCGGTGGTTTGAACCAACGTCGCGGTCTCATCTTGAGCACGGAAACCAGCGAAGGTTTCTGTACCTGCGTCGCCGAAGTGCCGCTGAACGAAATGTTCGGTTACTCGACGATTGTGCGCTCGGCTTCGCAAGGTAAAGCCGAGTTCACCATGGAATTCGCGCGCTACGCGCCAGTTCCGTCGCAAGAACAAGAGAAGCTCATGAAGGAATACAAAGAAAAAGCGAACGCTCGCTGATTCACTGCGCCCTCCTCCTCTGCGCCGATGCTTCGTTGTTGGCGCTTGCCATCTCGCTCTCCAAAGAAACAATCGTCTCTGGCTTTTGGGGGCTTGTTTCGACGGAATTCATCAATTGTAGTAAGGCTTTAGTGCGTTGCTGTCCTGCCCGTGCCTAAGGCCGTACCAAACCACGGCGAAAAGCTCGCGTGTAGGTGCGGCAGCAGGTAGTTTTTCTAAACGCCCTTTAGCCGGTCAGACTGTCGGCTAATACGACTTGCGGGAGTTTGATGTTTACGCTGAGTGTCGAGGACGACCAGGGTCGCAAGACCGAGCTACAGTTCGCTGCGCCGGGCCTAACCATTGGCCGTGCGAAGGACAACCAGCTCAGACTCAATGAGCGCAACGTCTCTCGCAAGCACGCTCGCATCAACGCGAGCAACGGCACCGTCTCCATAGAAGATCTCGATTCTTACAACGGCATTCGCGTCAACGGTGATCGGATTGCCGGCAAGACCTCGCTCTATCTTGGCGACAGCATTCAACTTGGTGATTTCCGCCTGCAGCTCAGTGGCGACAACCTTCGGCCCCGTCGAGAGGAAGTGACCCAAAAGACGATGATTCCCAAGCGGGAAGAAGAGGTGACCAACACTGAGCCCATGGTGGTGGCGCCGCTGAACACGGGACCGCAAGCCCAGCAGCAGCCGCCGGTGCAAAAGCAGCAAACGCAAATGGATCGCGACGAGAGCACAGCGCTGATTCGTTTGAGCGACATTGCGCCAAAAGGTAGCGGCCAGGCTCAGGCGATCTCTGGACCCCATCCAAAGCTGGTCTGCATCAAAGGGCCTATGGCCGGCCGTGAGTGGCCGGTGAGCAAGACGGAAGTCATCATTGGCCGCGGCCAAGAAAACGATGTGGTGGTGGACCACCGCTCCCTGTCGCGCCAGCACGCCAAGATAGTGCTCAATGGCTCGCAGTACCGCGTGGTTGATTTCAACAGCAGCAACGGCACGCTGGTGAATGGCGAGCGTTACGCGCAGGTCGACCTCAAGCGCGGCGACGTCATTGAGCTCGGTCATGTGAAGTTTCGCTTGATGTGGCCAGGAGAAGTGGCGCCGGTCATTGATCAGGCGCGTGACGATGCGTTCGATGAATCGACAGAAGTGGTGCGTCCGGCCGCTCGTGCTAGCGCGAGTCCTGGGCCGCTCACCCAAGCGAACCAGCAGCCGGTCAAGAGCAACAAAGGCTTGTTCATCGCCATTGGCGTGGGCTCGCTCGTGGCAGTGGTCGCCATTGTTCTGGTCATCGGCCTGCAGTCAGAGTCTTCGCAAACGCAGCCTGCGACCGTGAAGACCGCTGCCAACGATGTTCCCGTTCAGCACGATATAACGCCTCAGCCAACGACAGCAGCGGCGGCAAACCCAACGCCTACAACGCCTCCAGCGCAGGCGAATCAAGACGTGGCTTTGATTCTCAAGCGTGCAAACGCCGAGATGGCGAGCGAGCAGTGGGATCAAGCGGTTCGCATCTTGGAGACCGCGCTGGAAACGCAGCCGGGCCAGCTCGCACTCAAAGCAGCGCTCGAGCGTTGTGAGAAGGAACGCTCGGCCAAGACCGCGCTCGATGCGGGTAATGCTGGCTTCAATCGCGGCGACTACCAGGGTGCCAAAGACTCCTATCAGCAGGTGCCCGAATCGAGCATGTACTACCAGCGTGCGGCCAAGCGGCTGCAGGATCCCAAGATTCGCAGCGCTGGAACGACCATCGCCGTCGTCAAACAACCAAAGAACGACAAGCCCGAGCGCACGGAGAAACCGGAACGCTACGTCGAGCCGAAGAGCGAGCCCAAAGCGGTCAAGCAGCCCAAGGACGATCCGCCCGCGCAGAAGGATCCGCCGGTTGCGGCTGTGCAAACGCCGCCCCCCACTGCCGCAGAAAGCCCACGCGATCAGGCCAAGAAGCTCTTCGATCAGGGCAACAAGGCCTTGCTGCAGAACAAGACTAAAGAGGCGATTGAGCTCTACCTAGAGGCTACGCGCACGGACCCGAAGTACGCACTGCCGCACCGCGGACTCGGCATTGCGCATGCGCGCCTAGCCAACGGCGAAGCAGCGGTTGAGCACTACAAGATCTACTTGCGCCTCTCACCTGGCGCTGCTGACGCAGAACAGGTCAAAAAGATCATTCACGACTACGAATCGCCAGACTAGTTTCGCCTGGGCCTTCCGCATTTGCTCAAATAATTTGCACTCGGCGTGAGTTGACGCGAGGGTTTCGTGTAGGGGGGCTCATCAGCGTTGGGGGGGCATCCAGTCACTCACTCGTCGTTTGCGCGCCGTTCTTTTCTGGCTGACGGCGCCGCATCCGTCGATCACCGATAGCGCACAGCGGCGCAAAGCTGCGTTCTTGTCCGCGACGCTCGCGTTCAGCGTGCCTTTTGGGCTCGTCTCCACACTCGTTCGAATGGCGCTGGATGCGACCTATTTCGACTCCGGCATCGTTTCCGTTGCGGGCATTGCCGCCTTGTTCGTGATCTATCTCCTGAGCCGTACGCGCCAGGTGACGCTGGCCGGCTGGCTCGCGTGTCTCGCGACAATCGGAACGGCGGTCTCGATCGCCGTCTCTGCGCGTGAAGGCTGGGTGCTCATTGCCTACTTGGCAACGGCAATCGTGCTCGCAAGCATTCTCTTATCGCCGTTCGGAACGAT
>JBIKMD010000547.1:0-4386 GCA_044359465.1 Myxococcota bacterium | reverse complement strand
GCTGCGACCGTCCTGTCGCCCTATGGTGCTGACCCTGAGGCGATGGCGCTCGATGCCACCATGTTGTCGCCACAAGAAGCCCGCACATGGATCTTCATCTGTGGTGAAGAGCCCGCATCATTTGCATCGGAAACCGTCGCGTTGCTCGATGAAGTGGAGACGCATCCTGACCACGATCGATTGCAGGCTGAGCGTGATGATCTCGTAGCGAGGGTAGACGCGCTCACAGAGAGTGTCGCCCGTGCCAAAGCGGAAGGGCTCAGCGAAGCACAAACACGCTCGCTGATGAGCGAAGCGCTGCAGAACGCCGAGCAACGCGTGGAGGAGCTTGCAGCACGCGTCCGCCGCGGAGAAGCCGAACGCGATATGGCGAACGATCTGCAGCGGCAGCTCGATGCGGCGCTGCTGCGTGAGGAAGACATCCGCCGTGCGCTTGCCGAAGTAGAAGGCGCGCGTCGTTTCGAACATGACTCGCGCGTGCGCGCCGAACGTTTTGGCGGAGAGCTAGAGGTCAAATACGCCACTCAGAAAGGCGAGCTCGCGCAGCGCGAAATGCGCATCAAGCGCCTAGTGGAAGAGGTGCAGCGGCTTGAATTGGATCTCTCGCAGCAGCGTGAGGAGTCAGAGGCGCGCATCGCACTCCTCACGCGCGAGCGTGATGACAAGCGCGATCTCGCTTCGCGTCTGGCGCGCGACAATGAGACGATGCGCGCGGAGACCCAGCGCCTGGCGGCCTTGCTAGCGCGGGCACGTGATGACCTACAGCTCATGCAAGAGCAGGGTGCACAAGCACGCGCGCAGCACATTGCCATGCGTGATGCGCTCGAGCGTGAGCACCTTCGCGCCAAAGAAGCGAATGAGGCGCTCATTCAAGCGAGTGGGGCGCTGAATCAACGCGAACGCACCATTGAAGAGCTGCGGGGGCAGCTTCGCACGCATGACGGCGTCCAAGCGCAAATGCGCCATGACAACGAGGCGCTCGAAGGCCAGTTGCAGCATGCGCAGCAAACCAGCGCGGCACATCGTTCGGCCCGTGAGCGCAGTGAAGCCGCGCTCAAAGGTACGAGCGCCGAGCTGCACCGCTTGCAAGGTGAGCTCGGTGCGGCGAACGAGAAAGCAGCGGTGCTGGGCAAGCGGCTCACGCACGCTGAAGCGCAGCTGCGCGAGTCTGAAGCGCGCATGCATGAGACGTCCGCCGAATACCGTTTGCTTTTGACTTCTGCGGATAGTGAGCTTGCGAGCACCAAACATGCGATTGAGCGGATTCGCGCCGAGCTGAGCCAGGTGACCGATGAGCGAGAACGCGCGCTGCAGGAACGGGAGCAAACGCAGCGAAACATCGACCTGACGCGCGCTGAGCTCGCGCAGCTGCAACGCGATTATGACGAGGCGAAACGTGAGCGCGCGCGTGAGCAGCAGGACGCAAGTGCGCGCATCGCAGCCCTCGAAGTGGAGGCTTCGAAGCTTCCTCTTCTGCAACGAGACCTACAAGTCAGCGCCGAGGCGCTCGCATCGCTCACAGACAAAAAGAATGAAGTAGACACGGCCCTCGCGTTCGCTCGCGCAGAAGTGCAGCGCGGAGAGAAAGAGGCCAGGGAGGCGCGTGTCGCTGCTGAGCAGAAGACAAAAACGCTCGATACGTTGCTCGCGCAAGCCGATGCTTCAGCCAAAGACACGCAGCGTAAACTCGACGAAGAGCTCAAGCGTTTGGCCGTTGCCACCGCGCAGCTAGCGACCTCCGAGCAGCACCGCGCCAAAGCAGAGGCGGAAGCAAACGCGCACAAAGTTCGGGTGGACGCGCTCTCTGCTCGCGTGAGTGAGGTCGAGCAAGAGAAGACCAAAGTGACCGAGGACGCTGCGCAAGAAGCGAGTGCGCAACGAAAACAAATTGAAAGCCTCAGCGCTAGTGTCGCGGCAGCCGAGCGTGAGCGCGTCCGTGTGTCTGGCATGCTCGAGGTGCAAAAGCTTCGTGTTGACGAGCTGAGCGCCGCCGCAGCAGAGGCCGAGCGCGAGCGAGATCGCGTCAAAGGCGAGCTAGCCGTGGCCTCGACGCGCATGCAGGGCCTCAGCAAAGAGGTCGACGAGGAACGACAAAAAGCCTCTGAAGTGCTGCGCTTGCTCGATGCCGAGCGCGCTGAGATCTTGGCGCTACGCAAGCAGCTCTCCGAAGCTCGGGCGTCGCTCCGTGAGGCGGCTGCTCGTGAGCGCACCACAGGAAGTGATCTCACTGCGCCGAGCGCCGCGCCAAAGAAAAGTGAGGAGTGGGAGACGCTTGATACCTTCGCTGCGGAAGAAGTCATGCTCGACGATTGGCAAGACGACGGGAAAACCCGTGTCGTCAAGTAGCCGCGCTTGCCTTGCCATTGACTCGCACGCGTAGACGGATCACATCAGAGCCGTGCCGCTAGCAAAGCTTCCTCGCCTCAAGCTGATCTCTACCCCTTCGCCGCTTTCCTCGTTGCCTGAGCTCGCAAAAGAGCTCGGCGTCGAAACTTTCCACGTCAAACGCGATGACTTGCTTCCCGTCTTCTTCGGGGGCTCGAAGGTGCGCAAGCTCGACTACTTGCTGGCAACGGAGCCTTACGCATCGAGCAAAGCGCTCGTTGGCATTGGTGCCATTGGTTCGGGTTTGCTCGTCGCGCTGTCATCAGCAGCGGCGTACCTCAGAAAACCATTACATGTGCACTGCTTCCATGAAGCCATTGATCCCCAGGTTCTAGACAACTTGGCGTTCATTGCGTCGCGAGCGGAGCAAATTCATTTCTACGGATCGCGGATGAGCATGGCGCTTGCGCGACCACGCTTGTTTACCGGGCCATTGCTCGATGGCAACGCGATTGTCCCTCCAGGTGCGACCAATGTGGCGGGGATGGGGGGCATCGTCGCTGCGTCGCTCGAGCTTGCCGAGCAGATTAAAAAGGGTGAGCTGCCTGCGCCTCAGCGAGTGTATGTGGCGCTAGGAAGCGGCGGTACCGCGGTGGGGCTCAGCGTTGGTCTCGCCCTTGCGGGCATTCGCGCAGAGCTTCACGCGGTCACGGCGATCGAAAAACCCTTCAGCCGCCAGCCGTATCTACAAAAGCTGAGTACGGAGTTGATCGCGTGGCTCACGCGGCACGGCGTCTCGGGGATTTCTGGTTTGCGTCCTTTGCCCATCTCGCTGGATCGCAACGCGCTCGGTCCTGGGTATGGCATTCCCACCGTCGATTCGCTGGCTGCGTGCGATCGCTTGCGTCGGCATGGCATCCAGCTCGAGCCCATTTATTCGGGCAAAGCCATGGCAGCGTTGCTGCAAGGTTTCAGCTCGCAAGCGGCCACCAGTAACAAGTCGCTAAAGCACGTCTTGTTTTGGCAGACCAACCGTGGCGCGGGTCCGCGGATCGACAAGCCATGGTTTGACCGCCTGCCACCTGACCTGAAGAATGAGATGCGCCTTTGATACGGCGCCCATGAAGTGTTAGCTCCCCGCCAAAAGGAGCAAACCATGCCGCAATTTCCAGCTATCGACGTTCCCGGTGAAGGCGACCTGTACGCCCGCCTGAAGACCAACCACGGCACCATCGTTGTTCAGCTCGAAGAAAAACGCGCGCCGAACACGGTCGCCAACTTCGTCGGTCTCGCACAAGGCAAGATCGCCTGGGCCGATCCAAAATCAGGCGACAAGGTGAACAAGCCGCTGTACGACGGCGTGCGTTTTCACCGTGTGATTCCGGACTTCATGATCCAGTGCGGTGATCCGAATACGCATTACGCGGAAATGGCTGATGACTGGGGCCGCGGTGGTCCTGGCTACCGTTTCGAAGATGAGTTTCATCCTGAGCTCCGCCACTCGGGCCCAGGCATTTTGTCCATGGCCAACGCAGGCCCGGGTAGCAATGGCTCGCAATGGTTCATCACCGAAGGCCCAACGCCGCACCTCGATCGCCGTCACTCGGTGTTCGGTAAAGTGGTCGCTGGTCTCGAGCTCGTGGGCAAAATCGCCCGCGTGAAGTGCAAAGGCCAAAATCGTCCGGTCGAAGACGTCGTGCTCGAAAAGGTCGAAATCGTCCGTTCAGCGACTGCTCCCACTGCCTAAACTCGACATTCTCTGCGGCTGGGGCGATGATCGCCCTTGAATATGAGCGAAGAGCCTCAGACCCGTAGTCTTTCCAGTCACATCCGCCGAAGCTTCGTCACCGGGCTTTTTGCGCTCATCCCGATTGGCATCACAATCTGGGTGATCGCAGCCATCTTCAATGGTGTCGACATCCTGCTCCAGCCCATCATTTCGGCCATCTACGGTGCGCCGATTAAAGGCGTGGGTTTTGTCGCCACAGTGTTGCTCGTCTACCTGATTGGGCTCTTCGCCGACAACGTCGTCGGGCGCCGCATCTTGAAGTCGTGGGAGCA
>JBIKMD010000546.1:0-4389 GCA_044359465.1 Myxococcota bacterium | reverse complement strand
GGTCTTCTGTTGAGGTGAAGGCCGACGTGTAAGCTGCGCCGGTCGTCGACAAATCAACATCCCAATACTCAGCTTGCAGGTCCGGCGAGTAGGTGAAGATCCATTGCCCATAATTCGCCGTTCCAGACGCATCGTAGATTGTCGAGCAGTAACCCGTGAAGCCACCTTGTTGGTTGGCCGAATACAAGGTCGAGTTAGACGACTGGAATGCTGGGCCTGCAGCAGAACAGCTCACGAACACGCTGTGATTGGCGAACTCGGCAACGGTGTATTGCAGGTTCCAATCGCCATCTTCTTTGTAGCAGTCGATCTTCGCGATCACGTCGAATGCACCGCCCGTGGCGCCGGTGCCGCCGCCAGCGCCAGTAGGTCCAGTCGCGCCGGTGGCACCCTTGGGACCAGGTGCGCCTGCTGCGCCCGCAGCACCATTGGTGCCGTTCTTTCCGTCTTTGCCGTTGGTGCCATCTTCTCCGTCGGCGCCCTTCAGATCGATGACGCTCCAGCCGCTCAAGCGACACACGCGAAAGGTCTCATCTGATTCGACAAAGACCAATTGGCCTTTGCGCGCGGCGTCGCAGGTGGGAAGGTCGGCCTCTGATTCCACCGCCCAAGCGCCGGTGCTGGAGGCGGTAGCCTCTGGGGTTCCTAGCGGGGTCTTGTTTGTGGTGTCTTTGTTTCCAGAGGTGTTGCCAGCGTTGGCTCCGCACGCTGCCAGCACTGCCATCGCCATCGTAACGATTGTCTTTTTCATGGTTCTCTCCGTCTTGTCTTGGTGCGTCAAACCTGAGCGCAGGCCCCTAGCGGAATCGCTCCTGGGCTACAACTAGAATCGTCGCCAGGAACACCATGCGGACAGGGGCGCCTTGACAAGGAAGACCGACTCACCGCCAAAGGCACCCTCAGTGAAACCAGTCCTCGATCGTCTCGCGCTTGGGCTTGCGACCCTCTTTGGAGTGGGACGTTTGCCATACGCGCCTGGCACCTATGGGGCGTTGTTTGCGTTCCCTATTTGGTGGTTGCTCTCTTCAGTGAGCGCGCCCGTGCGCGGCGTGGCTGTGCTGACTGCTGTGTGTGCGGCGGTGGCGATAGCTGACAGAGCCGGCAGGGTGCTCGGAGACTCGGACGCGTCTAGTATCGTGATCGACGAGGTTGTTGGTTGCCTGCTTGCCTTGGTTTGGTTTCCGCCGTCCTGGTTCGTCGCGTGCGTCGCTTTCACCCTGTTTCGAGTGTTCGACATCAACAAACCTTGGCCGATTGGTTGGCTCGACAGCCGCACGAGCTCAGGACTGCTCTGCGTGCTAGATGATCTTGTTGCAGGCGTTTACGCGGCGCTTGTGACCTACGTGGCGTGTGTCGCACGAGCGCAGTTGCCGTGACACGTCGCTGATCACAATCGACTCGCGAGACTATAGTCGCCATAGCGCTGCAGTGAACGTGGCGACAGCTTCTGCATGTTCCCCCTAAAGCAGCGCGCAGAACCCAAGCCAAAACGGCGCCGCAAACACCAAAGAATCGTACAGATCCAGCACGCCACCTTGGTGGGGGATCAGATCGGAGAACACGCGAAGGCCGGCGCGGCGCTTGGCATACGACGCGAGGCCGTCACCCAGGGTGCCCAGTACGAAGAGCCCGAGGCCGCTGAGGACGAGCACACCAGTCGTCAGGCTAGGAAGCAAAAAACGAAGCACGAGGGGAAAGGTGCAACAAACGCCAGCGCCTGCCGCAAGGCCCACCCAAGTTTTGTTGGGGCTGAGCGCTGGCCACACCCGCTTCTTGCCGAGCGCGCTGCCGAGCGCCCACGCTGCCGTGTCGTTGAGCTCGATGATCACGTAGCAAAAAAGCAAAGCCGCAACATGCGCGCGAGCGAGCACAATCAGTGCCCCAAAACTCACGCAAGCCACGCTAATCGCGCTCGCGAATGCAGCGAAAGTCTTCACGCCGGAACGCTGCAGGCACTGCCCTAGCTCAAACGCGCAAGCGGCCGCGAGCAATGCGTAACCCAGCTCGATCCACGGTGAGCCGAGCAACGCCGGACCAACGATGGCACCCACTTGCGCAAGCTCTAACCCATAGAGTGTCAGGAGTTTTTTGGGCGTACGACTGAAGGCGCTAGCGATCGCGATCAGCACCCCACCCACACCGAACAGCCCAAGCAAGACGAGCGTGAAGGTCTGAACCGCTTCGTTCACGCCGCGGCCAGCGCAGCGTGAATCTCGGCTTTTACCTGCGCAATTGTCTCCACGGCCTTGTCGATTTGGCCGGGCGAGTGCGTCGCCATGACCGAAAAGCGAAGCATGGCTGTTCCGCGGGGAACGGCCGGAGGAATCACGGCGTTGACGAAGACGCCGCGCGCCAACAGGGTCGTAGCCATGCGCAAGGCGAAGGCCTCGTCTGCTACAGGAATGGGAATAATCGGAACGCCGTAGCCGTCATCTGCTTGGGTCACGAGGCCGCGCCTCGCCAGGGCTGAGCGCGCGTAGTTAGCATTCGCGCGCAGCTTCAAGACCAGCTCCGGCTCACGCTCAATGAGATCCAAGGCCGCGAGCGCGCTGGCCGAATTGGCGGGCGAGAGTGACGCGGAGAACACCATGGATCGCGCTTTGTGTTTGATGAAGCGGACCAGATCTTCGTTTGCAGCAATGAAGCCGCCAACGGAGGCGAGCGACTTGCTGAAAGTGCCCATGACCAGATCCGCATCCACGCCGAATGCGAATGCGCTGCCCCGCCCGTTCTCTCCAAGCACGCCGAGTCCGTGAGCTTCGTCTACAAGCAAGGCAGCCCCGTGTTTTTTGCATGCCGCAGCGATATCGGCGAGCGGCGCGACATCTCCTTCCATGCTGAACACGGTGTCTACTGCAACAAGTTGCAGCGCATGCGGATCGCTTGGATGCGACAAGGCAAGCGCTGCATCGAGAGCCGCAGGGTCGTTGTGCGTGAACTTACTGGAGCGCGCAAAGCTCAGGCGCCCGCCGTCGAGCAGTGATGCGTGGTTGTGCTCATCGTGGAGCAGCACATCATGCCGCCCGAGCAGCGCGCTGAGTACGCCCAAATTGGTCTGGTAACCCGACGCGAAGACCGCTGCTGCTTGTTTGCCCACGAAGGAGGCGAGCCGCGCCTCGAGCTGCTCGTGCAAATCGATGGTTCCGTTGAGCAGTCGTGAGCCCCCGCAACCCGTGCCGTAACGATCGATTGCGCGTGCCGCCGCTTCCTTCACTTCTGCGCGATCGCTCAGCCCCAAATAGCTGTTGGAGCCGAACATCAAGACGTGCTTGCCATCATGCTCGACGGTAGGACCATGCGAGGCCGAAAGCGGCCGATAGTAAGGGTAGATCCCCGCTTCCATCAGGCGCGTTGGTTGGTCGTAATGGTTGGCTCTTGCCCTCAGCTTATCATTCACAGCGTGCGGGCGCGTTATGCCGAGAGTCCCGCATGTGGCAAGGGCACTCGCAAGCCGTGTCTGCCGCTCATGTCGGGGAACGCCTTGCCGCTATGGAAAACGCCAGGCGCGCACTGTTTGCCGCAGCTAGCGCAAAGAACAAAGCGCAAGCCCCTCCAATCCAGGGCGCCGCGAATCGGCTCGCGTCAAAAAACAAAGCGATTCCCGCAGCCAGAACGCTGACCGCGCCGAGTACAAACACCCACTCGACGCGCGCCGACTCGTGCCTGACCCTGCGGAGGAGGTTTTGCAGACCAAAACAAAGCGCCGCACAAAGCGTGAGACAAAGCGTCATCGGGAGCGGCATACCCTGCGCAAAACAGGCGAGCGCAACCAAGGCCTGAAATGCCACATAAACCGACGCTGAGGTGATGCTCGCGCCTGCGCTTCGCACGCGCCAGAAGCGGCGTGCCTCTGCAAATGCGATCAACGCCAGAGTAAAGATGTGCATGCCAAGGTAGGCAGAAAGCCGGCCAAGCTGGAGCTGCTGCCACACGTCGGCACCCATCACCGCGTCCACCACCATGGCGGCACAGAGCACGAGCACACTCTCTATTTGATTGAGCCGGCCCATCTGAAAAATTCCGGTTTGCGTTTGTTCCCAGCAAGTGAGGGCCGCTGCACTCGGCAGCAAAAGCGCAAAGGCAAACGTGAGCATCCCACCGGACTGAAGAGAGAGGGCTGCAATCAGCGCGATGTACGAGGTGTTGAGCAGATCCAAGCCGTGGTCCAGCAGCTCACCGCCCGCTGATGTTTGGCCCGTGCGCCGCGCGTGTCCACCATCCGCATTGTCGCAAAAAACGTAGAGTTGCAGCAGAAGCGCAGCCGCTACAAAACGCCAGCCGCTTGGGTCCGCGAAAAGCAGAAGGAGCGCGCCAAGACAGGCAAAGTGACCTGCGAGGGAGATCCAGTTTGGATGCAAACCTTTGGGAATCAAAGGCAAAATGGGATCG
>JBIKMD010000545.1:0-4391 GCA_044359465.1 Myxococcota bacterium | reverse complement strand
GCCGCTCATCCAGCTCGGCAACATTGGCTTTGGCCAAGGCATCGCTGTCAGCACGATGCAACTCGCGTCGGCCTACGGCGCGGTGGCAAATGACGGCGTCATGCACAAGCCACGGCTAGTCCGTGAGTTGCGTGCGCCGGATGGAAATATCAAACCCGCGCCACGCCCGGCTGGCGAGCGCGTGATTTCGTCCACGACTGCGGCAACTTTGAACTCGATGTTGCAAGCCGTGGTGAACGATAAAGGTGGCACGGGTGCGAATGCCGCAATTCCAGGTGTGCTCACCGCCGGCAAAACAGCCACGGCGCAGCGAGTGTCGGCGCATGGTGGCTACGAAAAAGAAAAATACGTCGCGAACTTCGTTGGCTTTGCGCCGGCGGACAATCCCGCGTTGGTCGTAGCTGTCATGATCGACGAGCCAGAAAAGGGCAAACACTTTGGCGGTGTGTGTGCAGCGCCTGTGTTTCGCAAGATCGCCATGGCTTCCTTGTCTGTGCTCGGCCTACTGCCGTCGGGCAGCGTTGCCGACGCGCCCATGGCTCAGCCCGAAGAAGTGGTAGCAGCGGCAGAAGAAGAGGACGCTGCGGCTGTTGAAGACGAAGCAGTTCAAGTGGCGAACGGTATCGTGCCGGATTTTCGCGGACTCACCCTACGTGAAGCGCTCGAGTCGCTGAAGCGTAGCCAAATTGGTCTCGAGCCCGAAGTGATTGGCCACGGCAAAATCGTCAGCCAAGAACCCGCACCAGGCACCAAAGCGGCCAAGGCACGCAAGCTGAAGCTCACGCTCGCGTCGCAAAAAGGGCAGCGTTCTGCGCTCAAGACACGCGGTGATAGCCCTGTCATTGGCGCATTGGATAAGGGGGAACACCGTGCTGCGCGGTGAGCTACTATTCCCCGAGCTAACGGGGGTATCCATCGAGAGTCTGTGCATCGACTCGCGGCAAGCGCGACAAGGTGCACTGTTCTTTGCGCTGCCTGGCGCGAAAGCAGACGGACATGCCTTCGCCGAAGCAGCGGTTCGCCAAGGCGCGGTTGCTGTGGTGAGCACGCAGGCCGCGCCAAACGCCACGGTACCATGGATAGTCGTGCCGGATGCGCGCCTCGCGCTCGCTAAAGCGGCACGCGTCTTTTACGGTCGCGACACGTCGTCCATGCGTTATGCCGGCGTGACCGGCACGAATGGCAAAACCACCCTCACGTACCTGCTCGAAGCGATCGTACGCGCCTCAGGCCACCAGCCACTCGTCATTGGCACCGTGGAGCACCGTCTTGGGGAGCGCCGTTGGCCCACCGCGCACACCACGCCGGAAGCGATCACACTGTGCGAACGCGTCGTGGAAGCGGAGACGCTCGGCGCGGATTGGACCGTGATGGAAGTCAGCTCCCACGGTCTCGATCAGTACCGTGCCGATTCGCTCGCGTTCGACGTGGTTGGCTTTACCAACCTCACGCCGGATCATTTGGATTACCACGGCACCATGGAGCGCTACTTCGAAGCGAAGCTGCGCTTGTTCACTGAGCTCGTTCGCCGCGACGGCACTGCAGCCATCAACTTGGACGGTGCGTATGGTCGCGCGCTGCTCGCCAAGTGCACAGCAACCAAACGATCGCGTGTTCTGTCTTGTTCGACGAGCGACGCCAGCGCCGACATCTATGTATTAAATACACTGCACGGCATGCGCGCCACAGAGCTCACGCTGCGTACGCCCACCGGTCCGCTAGCGCTGAAGAGCCCGCTCATCGGCGCGTTCAACGTGGAGAACGTTGCGCTCGCCGTGACCATGGCTATCGGCGCAGGCTTCTCTACAGAAACGATCAAACACGGCATCGAAGGCTTACGCGGTGTTCCAGGACGCCTCGAGCGCGTTGTTGCGCCAGACGGTCGCATGGGTTTTGTCGACTATGCACACACGCCGGATGCACTCGAACGTGTGCTGCAAACCTTGAACGCGCTTCCGCACGAGCACGTCATTTGTGTGTTTGGCTGCGGCGGTGACCGAGACAAAACCAAACGTCCGCTCATGGGTGCCGCAGCGAGCACGCTCAGCGACTACGTGGTGCTGACTTCGGACAATCCCCGCACGGAAGATCCAGAGTCGATCATCAACGATGTGCTCCCGGGCATGGCGTCACGCACGCGCGGGTCAGCGCTCTCGCGCCAAACCTACACCGTGATCAAAGACCGCAAAGAAGCGATTCGTTTTGCAGCGTCGCACACGGGTGAGGGTGACATTCTGCTGATCGCAGGCAAAGGCCACGAAGACTACCAAATCATCGGCACGACGAAGCACCACTTCGACGACCGAGAAGAGCTGCTGACCGCGCTCGGGGGGAATGCATGAGATATGACGCAGCCTTTCTTGCGAGCGCGACCGGCGGCGAATGGAATGGCGTCCCCACCGCAACGGACGACATCGCGATCGATTCACGCACGCTGCCTGCCGGGGCCATCTACGTTGCGTTGATTGGCGAGCGGCTCGATGGTCACAAGTTCGTCGCTAGTGCGCTCGAGCATGGTGCAGTTGCCGCGATCATCGCACTCGACCGGCTCAAAGAGATCCGGGCGCAAGTGCCAAACCTCCCGTTGCTGCTCGTCGATGATCCATTGAAGGCTATGCAGGCGCTGGCAAACGCACACCGTCGTCGTTTGAACGCGAGGATGATCGGCGTGTGTGGGTCGAACGGAAAAACCACAACCAAAGAAATGATCGCCGCAGTCACAGCGCAGGCGGGCCGCACGCATCGTACGACTGGCAACTTGAACAACCATATTGGTTTGCCACTGTCGCTGCTGCGCATGGAAAGCGGACACGCGTTTGGCGTGCTCGAAACGGGCATGAACCATCCTGGCGAGCTGCGCGAGTTAGGCGTCATCCTCGAGCCAGAGCTGGCAGTGATGACCACCATTCAAGCCGAGCATCTCGAAGGCCTTGGCACGATTGAAAACGTCGCACGCGCAGAAGGCGAATTGCTCGAAAAAGTTCGCCCGAACGGCGTGGCGATTCTTCCCGCGGATGAACCCCTCGCCCGGTCGCACGCCCTCCCCGATCGTAAAGATCTGCAACTACGTTGGTTCGGAGAAAGCGAAGGCGCCACCGTGCGCCTCACCGCGTGGTCGCTCAGCGAGGATGGCGGAACGCTGTGCGACTACGCCACACCCAAAGGCGCATTGCGCGTTCGGCTGCCGCATCTTGGCAAACACAACGCGGTGAACGCAGCTGCCGCAGTTTGTGTAGGCCTCGAGCTCGGCTTGTCGCTCGATCAGATTGCACGTGGGCTCGAATCGACACCACTCGTCGACCGCCGCATGCGTATTCACAAAACGAGCGAGCTCATGGTGCTCGACGATTGTTACAACGCGAATCCAGGGAGCATGGCCGCAGCGCTCGAAGTGCTACGTGTGTTTGGAAAAGAACGCCGCAAGGTCGCCTTTCTGGGGGACATGCTGGAGCTTGGTGAGCACGCGCCTCACGAACACGAAAAGCTCGGCGAGCTAGTCGCAACCATCTCTGTCGCAGCACTCGGCGCATTTGGTCCGTTCGGCAAAACCGTGACCGACGCCGCGACCTTGCATGGCCAGACCAACGTGTTTGCCAGTGACGATATGAACGCGTTCATTGCCTTTGCAAAACACGCCGTCAAACCCGGCGACGTGGTGCTCATCAAGGGCTCACGCGGCATGAAAATGGAGCGCGTGATCGAAGCGCTCGGTGTGTCTACGACTCAAGGGGGCCACTAACTTGCTCTACTGGTTGCTCTTTCCATTGCGCGACGAGCTGACGGTCTTCAACGTCATTCGTTATCCATCGTTCCGCATCATTGGGGCCGCGATGACCTCGCTGCTCATCTGCTTGCTCTTTGGCAAGAAGATGATCGCGGCGCTCAAGGTTTGGCAGCACGGCGTCTCGAACGTGCGTGAAGACACGCCGGAGCAACACAAGAAGAAGAGCGGGACGCCGTCTATGGGCGGTTTGCTGATCCTGTTCTCGCTCACGATCTCGACGCTGCTTTGGGCGGATCCGTTCAATCACTACATGTGGACGGCGCTCGCCATGACGCTCGGCTTCGGCGCGATCGGCTTCATGGACGACTATTTGAAGAAGAAGATGAAGAACAGCAAAGGGCTTGCCGGAAAGAAGAAGCTGCTGTTTCAGCTCATTCTGCTCGGCGCCGGCGCGTTCTTTCTGCGCAACAACATCGACACGCACTTGTCTCTGCCGTTTTTGTCGCTCGACAAGTTCAATCCAGACATTGGGCTGCTCTACATTCCCTTCGCCTTCATTGTTGTGATGGGAACATCACACGGCGTGAACCTCACGGACGGTCTCGACGGTTTGGCAATTGGTCCCTCGATCGTATCGGCGGCGGTGTTTGGCGTGTTGGCGTACGCC
>JBIKMD010000544.1:0-4393 GCA_044359465.1 Myxococcota bacterium | reverse complement strand
GAGGCTCCCGCCTTGATTGAGATTCCCCATCGCCGCACCAACCACGCCGCCTGTGTTGGCGACGCCGCCTCGACGACCGATGGTTTCGAACTTGAGGATGTTGGTCGGCAGCGAGACATCCGCTGTTGGAATGTAGGTGATGAGTCCTCGGTTCGGTACCGGCGGGTCCTCTGGCGCAATCGCGTCGAGCGGACTTCTGAAACGTCGAAGCACGATGCCGTTTGGATCTGGGAGTGTGCCCTTGGTCTGAAGCGCTTGTTGTTTGGTGGGACTAGAAACGCGTTCCGTTTCACAAGCAACGACGCTGGCGCCGAGCCAGAGAATAAGGAGAGACGAGACGACGACTCGCACGAACACCTCCCGAAAAGAGTTCTAGTGTCAGGTACGGTCCGAGCCTGTGCTGAGCAATCCCCATGTTTTCCCCATGCGCCAGCGACGCTCGCTGGCTGGCACCGGGCGTGATTGGCCGACGCCGCGCAGCAGGAGTTTTGCGACGCGGGTCTGAGCGATCAGTGAAGGCGTTTCGATCATGCTCGACGCTGCGAATCAGGCGGGAGCTAGTTGTGGAGCCGAGGGTTCGGCGCGGTCGGCGCTGGTGAGATGACGAGTGGTGAAGCTTTAGCTACGGATGCAGGACGCAGCCGCCAATCACTTCACCCGTCCACTTGGCGCGCATGGCCGTTTTGAATTCGCTGAGTGGGAAGTGGTGCGACACATAGGGTTTGATTGCGCCGGCCTCAGCCCAGGCCCACACGCGCTCCAAGCGCTCTTTGCGGATCGCTGGGTTTTGTACGGTTGAGATGATGGTAGGACACCCGAGCACGTCGAGGCCCTTCATCATCATGAGGTTGGTTGGGAGCATGTTGGCATTGGGCGCGCCTCGCTCGCCTTTGCCTTTGGCAACCAAAGGTGTGGACGCCCAGCCCACAATCAACAAACGCGCGCCGAACTTCACGCAGCGCATGCTCTCTACTGTAATGTCACCGCCGACGCCGTCATAGACCACGTCTACACCCTTGCCGTTGGTGAGCGCTTTGACTTGATCGCGTAGCGTGCTGAGGTCGCGGCAGTTGATCACGTGATCCGCGCCTTGCTCTTTCACGATCGCCAGCTTGTGATCGGAACGGCCCGTTGCAATCACGGTGGCGCCCAGTAGCTTTGCCATCTGCACGGCAGCGAGCCCCGTTGCTCCCGACGCGCCGTGGATGAGGACCGTCTCACCTTTGCTCAAACGGCCGCGTGCGATCAAACAGTGGTACGCCGTTTCGTAGTTGCCGAGTAGATTGCATGCGGCGTCAAAGCTCCAGCCCGTGGGCACTTTGCGTACCGCAGCATCCGGCGCAACGGCATAAGAGGCGAACCCTCCGTAGGCTTGGTAGTCGCCAAGCGAACGAGGACCCGCAAGAAAGCCATCGACAAGAACCGCATCACCCACACGATGCGACGATTTGGGACCAGCCCACGCAACTTCGCCTGCATACTCCAGTCCTGGGCAGTAGGGCGGTTTGGGCATGTGTTGGTATTGGCCGCTGGTCATCAGCAGATCCACCCAGCCGACTTGGGCGCTCTTCACCGCGATGATCGCATCACTTGGCGAGAGCTTGGCGGGATCCGGTGCGGGTTGCGCTTCGAGCGATAACACCTGCTCAAGAGCGAGCTCTGGATTTTCTGCGAATTGCGAACAGACAACACGATGGCCTGGCTGGAGCATGGGCCAAGGTTAGCAAAGTAGCGAGCGCACTAATAGGCTGAGAACGCGATGATGCCTTTCGCCTGCGCTGCGTCGACGCTTCGATCGATACCGGTGACGCCGCGAGGGATCACGACGGCGACCGTGCCAAAGTCGTGCATGACAAGATGGTCGTCGGAGACCACAGTCCGGGCGTTGGTCCATGGTGCTTGGGTGCTGCCTTCTGCGCTGACCACGGTGACGGCGTTTGCATCGAACGAGAATGACATTTGTCCGAGAACTTTGCTCAGATCGCGCCTGCGCAGCTCCCACCAAATGGGAAGTGCAGGTTGTGCAAACACCTCTATCGCCAGAGCGAAGAGCACGATCGCTGCAAACGCGAAGAGATTGGTGAGGTGAAGGCCCGCGGGTTTGCTGCCGAGGAAGCCGCAGAGCGCGAGCAGGGCCGCCCGGCAAAGCCAAACGAGCACGCGGATCACGAGCAAACGTCCGCGGCGCAGCGCCCAGTGTTTGATCATGAGCCCACGCGTGAGCGTTTTGCGATCCAGCACGTATGTGTAGTGTCCATTCAGCTCGACTTTTCCAGACGGCGCTCGCTGCGGCGTGAGCCTTGGCATGCGCATGCGTGCGGAGCGGGTGAGCAAGAAGACGAGCAGCGCCCAGGCAGCCCACACACCGAGGAGGACTTGAAACGCGCGAGCGCCAACGCCTGCGCGTGACTCCCAAGGCATGGGCGCTTCTTTATCCGTGACACGTTTGTAGAGCTCGCGTCCGGGGGCCCAGTCAGACCAGCTCCGTCCACTGTCAATCTGCAATTGGTCATGCGGCGTCGCTTCACCTGCCATGATCAGCACGGCCTGCGTGTAGGCTTCGAGCGACGGCGTGTTGGGAGTGCAAACACCGTCGCTTGGAAACTGACAGTTGTTGCCCCAAGAGAGTGACGGCGGATCCTCGAGGAGAATGGCCGAGACTTCCGCGTCGTGCGCCAGTTGGCGCAGGCGAACGAGTAGGGGGCGAAGCGTCTCCGGATCCGGCGTTTGCGCCCATTTCCACGAATAAGACGGTTCGGAACCGCAAGCGGCCAAGGCCAAGAATACAAGACATCGCAATTGCATCACGCGGGCCCAAAAGCATTCTTCACGACTCCTGTCGAGATGCGTTTTGCACAGGCTTTGCACCGAATTTTCGCAAGGTGCGCATGTGGTTTGCACCCCACTGGCGAACAGTGAAGCATGCTCAAACGACGCTCGGACCGAGTAGCGATTCTGACAGTGGGGTATTCCATAGGCGTGGCGTTGATCGCCGTGCTTGCGGCCGCGCCGTTTATGTCTCGGCTGCGTGAGCTGCTTCCGCTCTTCGTCCTCGCGTCACTAGTAGGGAGTGTCTACGTCGTCTTGACGCGCGGCCTGCGGGCGAGGGTGGCGGTCGTCACCTCGTTCTCCGTTGCCTTGGGATCAGCGACGGTTTGCGAGGTGTCGCACGCGCAACGACGGGCGGCGGTGCTCGCTAGCGCTCCAGAGGAGATCGAGCCGCTGAGCCGGCATTTACTGATTGGCTACCGCGATCGCCGGGAGCTAGAAGCGCTTCTCGAACGCTTCGACTTCGCCGGCGTGTTTGTGACTGCGCGCAACGCAGCAGGAAAATCGCGCAGCGAGCTTGCTGAGGAAATTGCTTCGTTCCAAGCCATTCAAAAGAAGCGGGGGCGCGCACCGCTGCTCATCGCAACCGATCAAGAAGGTGGCAGCGTGGCGCGCTTGTCGGGGCCGCTGCCTTGGCGTGCCTCGCTTGCTGCCGTCGGAAGCGAGCAGGACGTCAGCGAAGCAGCAGCGCTTGGCGCTCAAACTGGGACTGATCTCGCATCGCTCGGCGTCACGGTGAACTTTGCGCCTGTGATTGATCTCAAGTTTGGCGACGCAAAGATTTGGGATCGTCACAGCCGGATTGCCGAGCGCGCCATCACAGGCGACCCCGCACGCGTTGCCTCGGTTGCAACAGCTTACGTTCAAGCGATGCATCAGGCCGGTGTGCTTCCTGTTGCCAAACACTTTCCGGGTCTTGGGCGTTTATCCTCTGATACCCACGTCACCGACGCCGTGCTCGCCACCCCTAAAGCCGTACTCGCAGAAGCGGATTGGCTGCCATTCTCCGTGCTTGCACAAAGCGGGGCAAGCGCCGTCATGGTGGGCCACGCGATTGCGTCAGCAGTAGATACTCAACGCCCAGCAAGCCTCTCGCACGCAGTAGTGTCTGACGTGCTGCGCGGCGAGCTGCATCATGAAGGGCTCGTGTTCTCGGACGACCTTTGTATGGCTCCAACTTATCGCCGCGGTATTGCCGCCAGTGCGCACGCCGCGCTCGCCGCGGGTGTGGATGTGCTTCTTGTGACCTATGACATGGCCGCCGTGTATGAAGTGCTCGCAGCGCCGAGCGGACACGAAGCGTCACTCGCCTCTGATTTACGGGTACTACAAACGCGCCTGGCACTAGCTTCGGCGCCGACCCTTGCAGCGAACGTGCGCTGAACGTCTCAGAGTTGCAGGGTGCCTGCATGGTAGTCTGCAAACGCTTGACGAATCTCTGCCTCGGTATTCATGACGAACGGTCCGCGCTGTACGATCGGCTCGTGGAGCGGTTTTGCGGCTGCGATAAGCAAGCCGGAGCGCACGCCATTCGCTCGTACGCGTAACGCGGTGCCTGGTGTCA
>JBIKMD010000542.1:0-4395 GCA_044359465.1 Myxococcota bacterium | reverse complement strand
CCGCGTCTTTGAGCGAGCTGAACACCACCACAGTGGCGCTCAGCAGCTCGTGCTCGGCGCGGAGAATGTGCTGCATGACGTCTTTGAGACGGCCGTACTTGCGCAGCGAGAACCACATTTCAATGAGCGTTTTTACCATGACAAAAATCAATCCCCCGAGGCAGCGGTGCCGCGCCTAGCATTCGGCTCGTCTCTTCGGCAACAACAATGTACGGAAAAGCGCACATTGCCGCACTGCGGCATAAATCCAAGCATTCTTGCCGTTTGCGAGCGCTTTAGATTAGGACCGCGGGCTCCGTTTGGCGAGGTCCATCTATGCAACTCGAGCAACTCAAATCCCAACTCGTCAGCTACGCACACAAGCTCGCATTCAAAG
Organism: Myxococcota bacterium; assembly: GCA_044359465.1. GTDB lineage: Bacteria > Myxococcota > JADLHZ01 > JADLHZ01 > JADLHZ01 > JADLHZ01. The sequence goes on along the minus strand of JBIKMD010000542.1, from coordinate 4,019 downwards.
GCTGGGTCGCCAACCATGACGGCAACCTCTCCGTGCGTCTCCCCGAGGGGCGTTTTTTGGCCACCCCAACTGCCATGCACAAGGGCGAAATCGACCATACGATGCTCCTCATCGTAGACGAGGCAGGCACGGTGCTCGAGGGCAGCCGAAAGTTGTTCTCGGAGTGGGAGCTTCACCGCGTCATTTACGCGGCCCGTCCAGACGTGAGCGCCGTCATTCACTCGCACGCACCTTATGCTACGGCTTGCGCGGTTGCCGGCTACTCGCTCGCGCTGCCTGTGATGATCGAGCCTGTGGTCTCGCTCGGTGCCGGCATCCCAAGCGTGCCATTCTTCGTCCCCAAGTCCGCTGAAGGCTTGGCCGCACTTGCCCAAACCGCCACCGAGAGCGACGCGCTCCTCATCGAAAACCACGGTCCACTGAGCTACGGTCCTTCGTTAGAGCTTGCGTATTTACGTATGGAGCTCGTCGAGCATCAGGCGAAGATTCAGACGCTGGCCCGCTCGCTTGGCGGCGCTCGCCCGCTGCCAATGGACGTATTGCCGCCCTTGCTCGAAGCACGCGCCAAAGCTGGCCTCGCGGCGCCGCAAGAACGTGCGTCCGCGCAACAAGCCGACCTGTCGCAGCTCATTGCCCGTCTGGTCGCGGAAGAGATCGCGTCGCGCTAGCGGGAATTGCTGCTATCCGCGCTACTTTGAGAGCCTCGTCAAGCAGCTCAAGCAAAAATTACCATGTAGCGCGAAGCTGACGACCTAAATGACGCGCGAAGACCTAGAGACCAGCATCAACGTGCTCGTTGATGAATCACGCACGCGTTGCCTGTGGTCGAACGGCCTTCATTTGTGCAGGCCATTGCTCGCAGCGACGAAGCCGAGACCCTCATCGAATGGGCACAGGACAGTGCGTTTCGTTTCTTCCCACTCATTGAGCACGCCGAGCTTGGCCTCGTGCTGCATCCTTTCGATCTAGCGACGAACAAGGCTTTAGCGCTTTGGTTAGGCGAGAACCTCGTGATTGGATCGCTATCGCTTGCGATGAAATGGCGGGAGATCCTCTCGGAGGCACGAGCGAGCTACAACGGGCGATCCCCGCTCAACTGGGCGCGGCTCTTGCGAACGGTGATGTTCGTTTTCATCATGAAAAGATTGGGGGCGCCTTTCCCCGTATTGTTGAACACCCAATGGCATGAGCGCTTTGGAGCATAGGCCAAGGACCGCTAACCTAGCCCCTCATCGACTTCGCGCTAGCGGTTTTGGTGTGCTGCTGAAAACACGAGCGGCAGTTTGAGGACGATGTCGTCTCCACCCGGCGGCACCGCGAAATGTAACTTTTCGAAGGTCTTCACAAGGCACGTTTCAAACGCAGCGCCGTCATCAAGCGTCGATGAGGCGACGGCCGCGCTACTCACCGCGCCCGACGGCGCAATCGTGATACGCATGACCACGGTGCCACTCGCCCTCGCATGCTTGCGAAGATGCGCTTGAAAACACCGTGACGTTTTTGGCCGCGCGCTTTTGATCACTGAGAGGAGCGCGTCGCGGTCTGGCGCGTCGTGACGCGCTTCTTTCTCTGCTGGTGCCGAGCTAGGGACGGATGCTGGCGCGGGAATCGGCAACGGTTTCGCGACTGCTGCGACAGGCTGAGACGAAGGCACTGCGGCGACTTCAGCGGGTTGCGGCTCCGGCACCACAGCTGAAAATCTGCGCACGAGCCACCACGCAGACAGCCCAAGCACCACAAGGGCTAGCGCCAGCATGAGGCTTCGATCTTGCGGAGAGTCAGACACCCACGCACGCTAACCCGAAAAAGGCGTGCTCGCTAAAAAGCTCACGGGAGCCAGCGCCTGGGTGAAGCTTTCCATGCTGTTCGAACGAGCCGGCGCGCATTGTAAGCACCCCAGCTCCGCTCACTCGGCGAGGCTGAGCTTGCGTTTGACTGCTGCTCTCAGGATCAGCCAGCAAAACAAGCCAAGCGGCCCGAGCATGAGCGTAAGAAAGAGGCACGGCACGAGCAACGCGTGGTGGATGCCGAGCCGGGCAGCGTCTCTCGCCTCCCAAGCACCAACAAAGAGATCGAACACGAGGTAGTGCGTCCAAGCCGCAAGGATGCCCGCGGGCGTCCCCTGCATGAGCTTCGTTACGCCAGCGAGCGTCGTGAAGCTTCCGCCCTCCGGCATCGGACCAGCGTTGACCAGGAGCGCACCGTACGCCAGCGCGAGCAGCGCAGGGATGAAGGCGGAGTGCACGAAGATCTGCGTGTAGCGCCACTTGGGCGCGAACACGAGCAACAGCCATGCGGGCATCACGCCATTGTTCACGACCAAAAAGAGGGTTTCCATGGCAGGCACATTGCCTGCCACGGTTGAGTGATGCAACCGGCGCGCCCGGCGTTGCTGCGCCTGCGAGACATAGTCTTACGACATTGCGACTCGGACCGCTGATGACTTCTTGACTAGTTGCCCCAAGGATCCATGTGCGGAAATTGCCCAAGTGGCGCCCACTGATTTGAGATTGGGCACGTTTTCGAAGACCACGAGGAGGTCCGGCAACTCTGCGTAGTGCTCCGAAAGGTCTGCAATGAGCCCAATGTCCGCAACGAAGACGCGGCCGTGTGTGACCATCAAACGAATTACGGTCGTACTGCGCAGTGCTAACGCGGTGGCGTTCGGCGCCGCAGTAAAGCGCAAGCGAAAGCCGCCATCACCTCCGGTGTTCAGCGCTATGAGCTTGCCTTAGGCAAACAAGCTCGCGGCCACTTCGGGTGTGTCGATAGCGGCGGAACTTCAGTTTGTCTTGCGATGGGCAATCGTGTTGTGAACGCTATCGGTTCACGGGAGCGCGAACGGAAAGATCGGCGCTTCGTCACGGGCGGCGGGCGTCGGGCGCGGGATACTCGCACTAAGCGCGCGGAACTGCGCTGGCTCACTCACACGCGTGAGCGTGACGCTGGAGCCCGTCGTCAAACCTGCTTTTAGATACGTTCCGGTCATGGTGGTTCCATCGGCAGAGAGCGTGAGGTCGAGGCGGCTGCCGCTGAGCGCATCCCAACGCAAGTTCGGTCTAGTCTCATCAAAATACAGGGTCGCAGTGTTCCCGCTGATGCTCCCGTTCACGCGCCACGCGGTGCCACTTGCGGCGTACATCCCGCCAAAACGTTTATCCGCGATCCCGGCGCCATAAGCGTCGAGCACACCCTGCGCTGAACCAGGCACGTGGTACAAATCGATGATCGCCGCGGGCCCATTCCACACGGGTTGCCAACGGCCAATGAAACGCAGTGACGTCCATGCCTCGTTCGTCTGCAAGCGATCGATGGCAAGCGCGTCGTAGCCATTCTTCAAATAGTCATACGACATGTACGTGAAGCCGTAGGCGCCAGCGATGTCCGTCTGGCCCCAGCTATTTTTCACGATGAAGTAATGCTGCGCAGGATCGGCTGCGGTGCGGTCATAACCGACGATCAACATGGAGTGGCCGCCTTGCACGGCGCACGGCTGCGCCTCGCGGCAGGTACGCCAAATGGGCGACTGCGTGCCCTCGATGATGCCATCCCAAACGACTTCGCGGCCGTTCGTCAGCTCGGCTTCAATCGCAGCCGCGGAATTGGCGTTCACATTGTGCCACGCGGCAACCCCAAAGCTGCGCGGCGCGAGGATGGCGCTCACAGGAAGCGCCGTGGGGTGCAGATTGAAGTCGTTGCTCGTGAGCTGATGCAACCAAAATGGCTCGAACCACAGATGTGTGAGCTCGGGAAATTCAGCGGTGCTCACGCCGCTCGGCCGGTAGGGCAACACGGCTTCATCAACGACGCGCAAATCGCGACTGAGTGCGCGCACGTAACCCGGGCCGCCGCCGCCGCCAAAGGCGCCAATTTGGTTCTCCAAAAAGTACGCCGGCTTCGAGCCCAGCCGAGGCTCCGGAATACTCGACGAGTTCCAGTTCGGATGCAGCCAGCTCATCTTTCCTACGTGGTTCAGAAACTCTTCACTCAAATCCACGTCTTCATCCGCCATGCGCTTG
>JBIKMD010000541.1:0-4400 GCA_044359465.1 Myxococcota bacterium | reverse complement strand
GACGACCTCTGACGGGATGCCGATGCGAGCGCAGGTCTCTGCCGAAACGCCGTCCGGCAGAGACCCGCGGATCGTGTCGAGCGCGACTTTCGCGTTGTGCTCGAGCAACGCCATGATCTCGTCCGGGCGCTTTCCCCAAATCGCCGGCGTCACTTCGGCGGGTGGAACGACGCCGCGAATGAGGATGAGCCTGCCTTTGTCCGGTCGAGCCAACGTAAGCGCGGCGTTGAGCACCCCTTTTGCGCGCTCAGATCCATCGTGGGCGACGGCAATGCGCTCGAAGCCAACCGGCGCTTTCTGTTCGAGTGCTTGTCGCACTACGAGCACGGAGCATTCGGCACGGTTAGCCACCTTTGCGGCGGTCGTACCGAGCATGCGCTCGAGCGGGCGATAGCCGTGCGCGCCGAGGACGATGAGGCTTGCATTCCGTCGCTTCGCCTCGTTTACCAGCATGTGCCACGGCGCCGCGGCCTCCACCTTCTGATCGGTCACGGTGCCCGAACGAAAGTGCTCAGCGGCCTTAGCCACCGCCGCGCGCGTCGATTTGTCGATCGCGCCCCAGAGGGACTCGTCGTTCCAGGCGCCGAGCTCCGGTGGCATCATCGCTCGGAGCTCGAGCCCTTCAACGGCGCCGATCAGGACGACGCTCGCGTTCATCCTCTCTGCCATCAGGCGAGCTGCTTCGATCACTTGAGGGGCGCGTGGAGAGGAATCGATACCGACGACGATAACGGGTTTGCTCATGCCTCTACGGATTCATGCAGCGTGCCAGGAAATCATCCGGGCAAAGCCGTCTGAGTGCACCAGGTGGTAACAAAGCGTTTCCGAACCGTTACATCCGGTGCAGACGAGACGTCTTGTGGCGCTTGCGCACACCTCTTGCAACCACGAGATGAATGAGCTTCCCCTTGAAAGGCACAATCCGCGGATTTCTCGAACGGTACCCGCAACGGTGGACGTATCCGATCGCCGGGTTCGTGCTCGCGCTCGGAGCACCCGTTGGTTTCTTTGTCATGCGCTCGCTATACGCAGGACACATTCCGTCTCCGATGTGGATCGAGGTCGAGGCACGCGAGTGCGCGGGCGCCTATCTCTATCTGACGCTCGCCACGGCGACCGTCTTCATGATCTTGGGCCGCTATCTCGGTCGCGAGAAGGATCGCTTGCGAGGTATCGCCCTCAGCGATCCTCTCACCGGGTTGAAGAATCGTCGCTTCATCCAAGAGCGCGCCCACGCGTTGCTCGTCGATGCGGGTTGGCGCGAACCTCTGTCGCTGCTCCTCGTCGATCTCGATGGGCTCAAGCGCATCAACGAAGAGCACGGACATGCCGGCGGAGATCGCGCGCTTTGTGCCGTCGCGGCCGCGTTGCGTACCGTTTGCCGCAAAGGGGATGCGTTTGCGCGCTTCGGCGGCGACGAGTTCGTCGTGTTGCTCCCGGGAGTGCGCGCAGAAGAGGCGCTCACGATCGCCGGCCGGATCTGCGAAACGATGCAGCGCTTGCCGCAGAAGGGCGATAGCGCGCTTTCTGTCTCCATCGGCGTCACCGACGTGGAGCGCTCAGGATCGAACATGCTCCCAGGACTTCTCGAAGCCGCGGATCAGGCGCTGTCGGTCGCCAAGCGACGAGGGAAAAATCGCGCGGAGCTGAGCGAAGCAATCCCGCGCGCACGGCGCGCGTAGTTGTCAGCATCCTGCATGGCCCGGACGTTGCACCTCGCAGCAGTGGAGACACCGCATGAAAGAGATCCTGATTCCCTTCGACTTCTCTCGCCATTCGCAACGCGCGCTCGAGCTCGCCCTTGCGGGCTATCCGTTCGGCACGGACGTGAACCTGACGGTCGTGCATATGCTCGATGCGGCCCTTTACGATCGCGTGATGCCGGGCCGGCCTTTGCCACCTGTGTCCACCGTGGAGGGCTTCCTGAACGCTGAGGTCGCGAAGGCCAGCGCGCAGTCACCTCCGAAGATCGCAAAGGTCACTGTGCATGTGATGACCGGGCGGGTGCTGGGCGAGCTCGCATCGTTGCTGCGAAGCGCAGCCTATGACGGCGCCGTGATCGGCGGACAGGGTCACGGTGGCGCAGCCGAAGCGCTTCTCGGAACCACCGCACGCAGGCTCGTCCGACAAACGACGGTTCCCATCTACGTGGTCAAGCGCGCAAACGAGACCACAGTGCCAAAGAAAGTTCTTTGTGCCGTCGCTCTCGACGAATCGATGCGTGCGGCGCTGCTTGCCGGCCGCAATCTCGCGCGGAAGTTCGACACCACACTCGAGACACTCACCGTGATCCAAACGGACGCCTGGCCGTACGTGGCCCATTTTCCGGCCGACTATACGGGGCAGCTCTCACGCGAGTGGAAGGATGGGGCGATGAAGGCTTGCGCGAGTGCCGAAAAGCGGCTCCGCGATCTCGAGACGGAGATCCTCGGCGAGCTCGTCTCGAAGGCTCAACACGCCGACTACGGCCCTGTGACCTCGTCGATCGTTCGTCACTGCGAGCACTACGACACCATCTTGCTCGCGGCGCAGCAGGAAGCGCGACCAGCGTTCATGACCTTTGGTACGACGATCGAAGGTGTGCTCGAGCGCGCGACGACCGACGTCATGATCGCTCGGTGACTGTGTTTAATCGAGGTCGCTTCGGTTCACGCGAGGCTTGCGCGCGCCTGACGCAGGACATCTGCCGAGCGGGTGAGTGCCGCTCGTTCGAGCTCGTCCATCTCGGGCTCGATGACCTCTCGTGCGCCATTTCGACCGACAATCGCTGGAAGGGAAAGCGCGACACCGGCGATTCCCGCGGCTCCGCTTTGTAGACGAGAAACGGCGAGCACGCGCTTTTCGTCGCGGAGCGCGCAGCCGAGCAGCGACGCCGTCACGAGACCGATCGCATGATTGGTGGCTCCTTTGCGCTCGATGATCGCATAAGCTGCGCCGCGGACCTCGGCCGCCAGGTGAGCCTCTCGGTCGCCGCTCCAGCCTCGCCATGTGCGCAGCGACCTGCCGCCCACGCTCGCGCTCGACCACAACGTCACCTCGGAGTCGCCATGCTCGCCGATGACCTGGGCGTGCACGGATCGCGGATCGACGTCGAGCTCTCGCCCGAGCATTTGCCGCAAGCGCGCTGTGTCGAGCATCGTCCCCGTGCCCAAGACTCGCGCTGGATCGAGCCCGGACGCTTCGAGCGCAACATGGGTCAAGACGTCGACGGGATTGGTGACTACGACAAGAAGGCCGTCGAAGCCGCGAAGTCGAGCACACACATCGCTGACGATTCGCGCATTGTCGGCAAGCAGAGTGAGCCGCGACTCGCCCGGTCCGCTGTTGCGTCCGGCGGCGATGATGACGGCATCTGCGCCGCGCATCTGCTCAATCTCGACTGCGCGCACACGCGCGGACGGGTAGAACGACGAACCATGCGCAAAATCGAGCGCTTCGCCATCAGCGAGATGTGGCTTGACGTCGTACAAGAGGAGCTCGTTGGCGATGCCGCGCTGCAGAACGGCCATCGCAACGCTCGATCCTACCCACCCAAGACCAATGACTCCGATTTTCATGATTCTGTGCGACTATAGCGCAATGTAACCACCGTCGGCGAAGAGCGGATGGCCAGTGACGAACGAGGCCTCGTTCGAGCACAGCCAAAGGACCGCCGCTGCCATCTCCTCCGGTTTGCCGAGACGCTTCATAGGAACGCCCGCGAGGACCGCGTTGAGAAAGTCGGGCTTCGTCGTGATGCCGGCCTGCTCTAACATCGGCGTCTCAATGAAGCCGGGGCAGAGTGCGTTCACGCGGATGTTTTGCGTCGCGTACTCCGCAGCGGTCGCTTTCGTGAGACCGAGGATGCCGTGCTTCGACGCGGTGTACACGCTCGCATTCGGGAACGAGACGGCGCCGAGTATCGAAGCGTTGTTGACGATCGCACCGCCGTTCTTGAGGAGCTCCGGCAGCTCGTACTTCATGCACAGAAACACGCTCGAGAGATTGGTCTCGATGACCTTGTGCCAGTCCGCTTCCGCCAAGGCCGCTGTTGGTGCCAGCGGTCCACCGATTCCGGCGTTGTTGAAGCACGCGTCGAGGCGACCGAACGCTTTGACTGTTCCTTTGACGAGGCCTTGCACGTCGTCCGACTTCGAGACGTCTGCACGTAGGAAGATTGCTTTGCCTCCCGCTTTGCGGATCTCGGCGACGACTTTCTCGCCACGATCGGCATCGACGTCCGACACGGCGACGCTGGCTCCCTCGGCCGCGAAAGCGATCGCAGTCGCTCGGCCGATGCCGGACGCTGCGCCCGTCACGAGCGCCACTTTGTTCGAGTATCTCTGGTTCATTGTTTCGTCCCTTTACGTTGGTGGTTCACAGTGGGTGACTGCAACGTGCGGGCCACAACTAATGCGCGA
>JBIKMD010000540.1:0-4403 GCA_044359465.1 Myxococcota bacterium | reverse complement strand
GCCCAAACACACGAAAAATCTTGTGCCCAAGGTCTCACGTTGCGCCGTGCTTGAACCGCTCAATGCGCAAATCGTACGTTCGGACATCTTACGCTCAACCGCCGTGGTTTTGCCGGATCCGCTCATGCCAGTGATCAGCGCGATCCAGGCGGAGTCGCCCCGCGGGGGGCCCAAAGCTTCACTCGACGTCATCCCCAACCTCGGTCGCTTCTTTCTCGCGCCTTTCGATCTCACGCGTGAGTCGCTCTTGGAACGCGCGCGCGGCGTGATGGCCTTGCATCTTGAGCAGCTGATTGCGCGCCGCAACTTCGACGATGCCCGCCATGTTACGGCCAGGCTTCACCGGCACGGTCAATTTGGTGACGCGCACGTCCAGGATCTCGTAGTGCTCTTCATCGATACCCAGCCGCTCGTATTCGGCGTTGTCATCCCAATCGACGAGCTCGATGACGATTTCGATCTTCTTGCGCTCGCGAACCGCCGCCACACCGAACATGTCTTTGATGTTGATGATGCCGAGGCCGCGGATTTCCATGTGATGCTTAATGAGATCTGAGCCAGCGCCGTAAATCGAGTCGGTGCCCTTCGATTTGATCTCGACGATGTCATCGGCCACTAAGCGATGACCCCGCAGCACCAGATCTAGCGCGGTCTCGCTCTTACCCACGCCCGAATGACCTAGCAGCAGGACGCCGACGCCAAGCACGTCACAGAGCACGCCGTGAACGCTCGTTGCCACTTGCAGCGTTTCTTCCAAAAAATTCTGCAAGCGAGCGATGCAGCTCGAGGTAGGCAACTGCGAGAGGAACAGCGCGGTCTGTGATTGCTCGGCTTCTTCAATGACTTCTGGCGGTAAATCCTGGCCGTTTGTCACCACCACCGCGCAAATGCGCAAGTTGAAGAAGCGCCGCACCGCATGGCGCAGCTCTTTGGAGCTCAGGCGCATCAGATACGTCAGCTCGGTGTTACCGAGGATGTGCACGCGATGCGGGTTGATGGATTCGACGTAGCCAGCCAGGGCGAGCCCGGGTTTTTGAATGCGCGGGCTATCGATCTTGCGCTTGGTGCCCGCTTCACCCGCGAGCAGCGTGAGCTCGAGACCGTGCTCTGTGTCTTCGAGCAAGTCTTTGGCAGTGACGCGATTGATCACGGCCGAACCCTAGCACTGCTGCTACGCGTGTCCAATGCGCTGAGCCGGACACCAGAGGGAAAGAAGGCGAAACCCTCGCATACGGGTATTTTCCCACACATGGATCTCGTCAGCCAACTTGCTCGGCACAAGGATCGTCCTGGCTTTCGCGCCTACAAACGCACGCTTGTGCAAATTGAACGCGAACTTTCGCAAGGCGGCGCCTTCGATGCCGAAGTCTCGCTCATCGCAAAGCAAGATACGCGCTCGGCCTTGCGACGCTTCTTCACGCTTGAATCGGCGAGCGAGCCCGACCACTCACTCTTCGTGACGACCCAGTGCGACATGCGGCCGATTCGCATTGTCGCGCCGTTTCGTCGCGGAGTTCCCTTGCCCTATGCGGTCGAGATTCGGTTGCGGACCAAGATCGATTTCGTTGCGACCTTTCGCCAAGGATTTGTGCGCGAGACTTGGCATAGCTCGCCCCTGACTGTCGAAAATCGAGACCGTGCGCTCCAGATCAACAGACTCGGTTTACCAAACGTAGGCTTTCGGCACGTCGTTGGCGGCATTCCGATTTGGCTGAATGAAGGTGGCCGCATCTGCGGCGAAGCGGGCGACGGCATGTGGCCAACGGTGTGGGCGGTGCATTCAGCTTATCAAGGTTTCGTTTTCAATGTCGGCCCACGCGTCGCAAAATACATCAGCGCCGCGCCGGAGCTCGATCGGTTGCTCGAAAGTTGGACGGACAAGCAAGCAGCTTGACCTGTGGATGGCTCTCTAGCCCATCTGTTCGAAGCCTTCGAGTGCTTAGTAGTAGGTTGGGCGGGATAGGCCGGGTCACGAGACCGTTTTCAAAGTGCAACCGATCTTGGGCGATGGCTGGGCGAAGAATGTATCTAAACAAGAGGGGGTCTGTGCGTGCAGACCTCGTACATTGCTGGCGTTGCTGGCAGGTTGACCTGCGGCGTGCGCTGCAGGAACTTTCATCGCTTCCATGCTGAGCTGTAGGCTGACGTCGTCTTGCGCTGTCCATTGCCCGTTCAAGAGCAGACACGGCGCGCGAGCAAGCGCTCCATGCGAGCGACGATGCGTGTTGTCAGAGAAAGTCGCTCGCCGGCGGTGATTGCCGGCGCCGCAACGAAATGCAGCCTTGCGATACGCACCAGCAAAAAGCGGCGCCACTGCGCTTGCCTTTAACGTCCGTTGTGACCTTTGCCATAGCGAGCCATGCGCAAAACGTCGCCATGCTCAGCAACGCTCTCGGCAGCCGCCAAACAAATGTGCCCTCGCGTCCATTTGCGATACAGTGTGGCTATCACTCCGATTGAAATGGAGAATTCCGCGATGCGTGTTGTTTGGTCGTTGTTTGGTCGTTGCTTATCGTCTCTTGTGTCGCTGCTTGCTCGGGGGGCACGAACAGTTCGGTTCCAGTAGGACCCGCCGGGGCCATTGGAGCGACCGGCGCACCAGGTTTACCGGGTTTGGGGGGCGCCAATGGATTAGCTGGACCCACGGGCGCGCCAGGTACAGCGGGCGCCGCAGGCGATCCGGGTCAACCGGGAGCGCAAGGTACAGCGGGGCCACCGGGCGTCGGGCTCAATCCGATGCAAGTTGCGAGACTTCACTGGTATCAGGCCAACCAATCGTTACCAACGATCGCCATGGGTGCAACGCCAACGGCCATTGCGTTTGATGGTCTCCATATGTGGGCTGCGAATGAGGACGACAATACACTTACAAAAATACGTGTGAGCGACCGAACAGTTGTCAGCGGATTTCCGGTCAGCGTTGGCGATCGCCCAACGGCGCTCGCGTTCGATGGCAGGCATATTTGGGTCGTTGAGCGAGATCAACCGAGGGTGACCGCCCGAAGCGTGATTGACGGCACGATCGTAAACTTTGCAAGCGCTGGGGTTACTGCCCCCGCGTGCTTGACGTTTGATGGGACCATGATGTGGTGGGTCAATCAGGGAGGCTCTGGCAGCATCATGGGACTTCGAGTGAGTGATTGGTCACAGAATGGCCCGACAAACCTCGCCTCGCCGCCGACCTGTCTCGCCTTTGACGGCAGCAATCGCTGGATCACGAGCAGTAGCCTCAATATTGTTACAAAACTGAGCAGCAACGGAACGGTGGTTGGCACCTATCCTGTGGGAACCGCGCCAACAGGGCTCGCGTTCGACGGGGTGAACATGTGGATTGCCAACAGTGGATCTAACAACGTGACCAAGTTGCGTGCGAGCGACGGTGCCGCGCTCGGCACATTCACCGTGGGAACGGCGCCCCAGCACATGGTCTTTGATGGCAACAACATGTGGGTGACCAACAGCGGGAGTGGCACTGTGACCAAGCTCCGAGCGAGCGACGGTCAAGTGCTTGACACATTCCTCGCGGGCGTTGACCCGCAAGGCACCGCCTTCGATGGCGTCAACGTCTGGGTCGTCAACGCTGCCGGCAACCCTGGAGGGGGCGGCGCAACCGGTACGTTGCAACTGTTCTGAAGAACGTTGCAGTCGCGATGACGGTCGACATGTTTTCGCATCTTATGAGCAGGCGCGAATCCGAATTGGCAGGCCAACGCAACACAGCGCGCTACACGCGGAGCGCTCGGTAGGATTCAGCAATGGTTGATCGGCGCCGGCGCCAACTTTGACCCGCGCAGCGCGGAAGGCCACACACTTGTGATGCGCGCAGCCTTCGACTCGCCGATCTTGCGCGCAAAAATCCTCAACGGAATCCCCGATACGCTTCCGGTTTTTCCGCGCAACCTCGACTCGAAATCGCCGTACGTCGCCGGTCCGCCATTTAACACCAGCCTGGAAGTCCGCTTATTAATTCAGTCGTTTTGGGGCGCTTTTCCGCCGGAAAAGCTCGACACGGACACGCGGAACCACCATGCGTTTTTCCAACGAAAAATCGCACCAAAATCGACTCGGACTTAATTAATTAATTAAGCGACTTCGACACTAGTGTCCTGATCCAAAAGTTCGTTTATTAATTCTCGCATCGTCATAGTAGTCTGCCAAGGAACGCAGAATTTCGTTGGCACTCTTGGTCCAAACAAAGGGCTTTGGTTCTGCGTTGGACGCCTCAATGTAGCTGCTGATGGCTGCTTCAAGAGCACCGACGCTCTTATGAACACCTCGGCGGATTTGACGCTGTGTGAGTAGCCCGAACCAGCGCTCGACGAGATTGAGCCAACTGCCACTGGTCGGCGTGAAATGAACGTGAAAGCTGAAAGTTCCTGCAGCGCACGCGAGACAGACTGTCC
>JBIKMD010000539.1:0-4411 GCA_044359465.1 Myxococcota bacterium | reverse complement strand
AGGGGATCCCTGATGGCACCCGTGTGACCTTTGACGCGGCAGCCGTAGAACCCTTCGTGCCGCCGGTGGTGCTGCCGGCGGTGAGCGCCACGTTCGCGACGACGACCCTCGACCCAGCTCCTCGGCCGCGCACGGTGGCATCTTCCGGTCCGCGTGGCTTTTTCAGCGCCATTGGCAATTTGATGAAAGGTGCCATCGTGGGGCTCACCAATCTGGTTCTGCTGCCGGTGAACCTGCCATTGAGCCTCATCGACTCTAGGCATCCAGTGTTTCCGTTTTCATGGAACGCGGGTTCGCTCAGCGATGCCTATCCTAGTGCGCCAGCGCACCCCTTCTTTGCAGACAATGTGCTCGACGAGACTGCATTTGCCACTCACAAGGCGAGCTATGACGCGAAACTCGCTACTGTTACCGAAAAATCGGCGGAAATAGAACGTAGAGCACGGCAAGCCGAGTCGCCGAACGCGTGCTCCGCAAAAAGTCAGACCTACGAATGCGATGTAAAGCTGCTCCGGGATGCGTTGAACAAGGACTTCGAGGTGAAGCTACTTGGAGATTGCCAGCGTACGCTGACCACCCCGTTACCGCCGGCTGAGCCGTACGTAGTGATGGATGAGTCCTTTGGCGCGAGCCAAAGCGCCAACGCCTGGTACACGAGCTTGGGAACCCGCTCCCCCCAGCTCGTTGCGGCGGCTAGCGCGGAAGACGCGTTTAAGGTCGCTGCCACGACCGAAGTCACCCAGCTCTCGGATACGACCGTCGTTTGTCGCGTCAGCACCAAACGCGCCGAGGCGAAGCGAAAACAGGCTATGCTCGCTGTTCGTTTCAGTTTTGGCGGTTTGATGGCGGTTGGCGCATCGGTGCAAGCCCGTGCCGCGGGTGAGCCACTGACCTTCGCGATTCCGAATGTGACGCTAGCGCCGCAAGGACACGTGAAGCTCGCTGTCGTCGATACGGCGGCCGATTGGGGCGGTGCGGCGACGACTACCTTTGATGAGAAGCCACTTAGCTTCATTCACGACCGTTTTGACGCCGAGTGCCGAACGCTTGGCCCTGCGCAAACACGCGCTCTAGCAGATCGATCACTCGAGCGGTTGCGCGCGCTCCCAGATCTGCCGGACACTGCTTTCGAGCTCGATCCGAAAAACACCTCACGCGTGGCGGCGCGTTTGAAGTTGATCGATGGCGTTCGCGATATTGAGGCGTTGGTTGGACGCAAATCTGAGATCGCCAAAGCGGCGCAAACCTTTGCCGACGAGCGCCTAAAACGCTGGGCAGAGCGGTTGCAATCGGCCTCTGAAGCGCTGCTGGCGCGCGCGCAACCCATGGTGACGCTGGGCGAGCTGACGTTTGAAGTGACGAAGGTCGAGCCGCGCATGCAGGCATGCACGGTGAGCGCCATCATTCGGGTGAAAAAGAAGACACGGGTTTCACTCGAACAAGTGTTGAAGAAACTGAAGTTTCTCGACAAAAACGGCAATTCGGTAGAGCCTTTCTTCTTGGAACCAGATGAGACGGCGGCAGTGAGCCCAGATCAGCCGCTACCCGTGAAGTTCGATATCCCGGCTGTAAACAAGGCAGACGTTTGTGCCGTGGCGTTGCCAAGTGGAGATGCGCCACCCTTGATCGTGAAGGTAGCAAAATAATGGAGCTGATCTTCAACTACGCGCTCGATCGCAAGAAGCTGACACGCGAGGAATTCATCGCACGCCTGCGCGTGCCTGTGCTGGTGTACAAGCCCGGCAAAAAAGACGAATCCCGCATGCGCACGTCGACGGAAGTTGGCGCGATGGTCAAGAACATCGATTTCGAGTCCGTCAAAAAGCTGGTGCGAGCCGAAGCCAACCAATACCGCTGCGTGCGGCTTCAGACCGAAGGCAAAGCCGCATCGCGCGACTACATCATTGGACGCACATCGCTCTGTCATGTGGTGCTGAATCTCACCTCGGTGTCGAAGCAACACGCCACGCTTACCGTGCAGAGCGATGGAAAAGTCTTCGTCAGAGACCTCGGCTCCAAGAATGGAACGAAAGTGAACGGGAAAGCGGTTGGCGAGACGCCCGTGCTCGTGAAGTCGCCTCAGGTGATCTCGCTTGGAGGAAACGAGCTCAGTGTGCTTGATCCTGGTGCGTTCTATGACTTGCTCACGGAGTTCCTCGTTGCGACTTGAGGTCTGGCAACAAGCGCGCTCGGCGTTGAGTCGGCAGCTCAATCGCGAAAGTAGTGGCGTGCGTAGAATCGCACCATCCCTCTGACCATCGCCGCAAAAATCGCGAACGTGTTCGGTTTGTAGCCACGTTCGATTCGTTCAATGTCACCCCGGCTGAGACTGATCGCGCGCATGCGCGACAGCAAGCACTAGCTGTGCCAAATAGTGGAACCTGTTTTTCTAGCACGTTCGCAGCGTTTCAGTGCTTCGTGTCGCAGCCTTGCGACACATCCGCGTACGTTTTTGCGTCGTGCGGGACGCTTTGCCTCACGCATGGAAGCGAGGCGGCTCAAAGGCGTGTCGTGTTAACGGCGTTCGCTCGACGTTCGCGTTGGATTCTGCGCGAAGCGTTTGGCGATTCCCTGGAGCGCCGCGGCAGTCTGGGTGTTGGCGAGAATCTCGGCCTGCGCGAGCAATATGGGTGTCTCCGGTGCATCCACCACCAGCAACGCTGTGGCGGCGTTGTCTCTCAGCTCGTCTTCGAACGTCACGAAGGCTTGCACCAAGGCACGCGCTGCCGTGGTCTGTACTAGTGCGCGTTCTTCTTGGTGAGCACGTTCGACTTGCCATGCCCATGCATTGCCCACGGCGCTGAGCGAGCGAATCAGCGCTTGGGCTTGCGCTGGCGTCTGCGCTGCATCGAGCGCCGCCGCGATGACCTGTGCTGCGCGTGCGCGACGGCACTCACCGAGCCCAGCAAGTACGGCATCACGTTTGTTACCTGCAGCCAGCGCCAGCAAGGTGTCCAGTGCCTCATCACTTCCAAGGCGTGCGATGGCTTGCGCGCTCAGACGATTAGTTTCGAAGTCATTGGCTTCTGCTTGGAGAATTGCTTCGAGCACCGGAAGTGCGCGTGGATCGCGCAGCATGCCGATGGCTTCGATGAGGCCAAGCTGCCAACCTCGCCTCGCTGCCTCGCTGAGACCTGTCATGCTCGGTGCATGGAACACCGCCGCATCAAGCATGGGAAGCAAAGCCTCCTTGCCGAGTCGTTTCAGTCTTGGGGTGAGCAGCAGGACATCGCCGCGACGATTGGCGTCGAGCTGCGGTAGCTGGGCGAAGAGGCGCCCGAGCGCGTTGAATGCCTGCGGTGTTTGAAGGCGCGCTTTGGCAATGTCGCTCTCTAGTGCTTGCCCTCCGCGAACGCCTTTCAACAGCAACCCATCACTCGCCACGAGTGAGACGCACAGTGCTAAGATCATCGGCCCGTCTCCCACCACTTCGTTTCTGGGATGGCTCGCACGACGTTCGAACCGCAATGCACTTCGCCCATTTGCGTGTGATACAAATCCCAGTTCTCGATCCAACGTACTCTGATGCCGAGAGGCGCAAGTGCTCTTTCGAACTGATCCTTCATGATGTCCTTGCCGTCGATGAACGGACCGTGCGGATCCGGCGCAGCAAACAGGTCGTCGGCCAAATAGATCCCGTTTACGGTGCCCGGTTGAAACGCCACCGAGCCGCTACCTGCCGGTTGGTGCAGATACGGAATGCGAATGATCTCATCGTCCGTCAGGCCAAGCTCTGCTTTGAGCTTCGTGAGCTGCCCGTCCACTTGCGCGGCTGCGTCTGCGCTCGCTGCCATGATGTCTGCATCGTTCAGTACATCGTCGATTGAAATGTCAGCGCTCTCGTTCCATCCCCACGTCTTGCCGGTGAACATCTTTGCCGCGCCATGCCCTTCGGCCTGCGCTTTCTCGAGCATGGTTTTTGCGGCGCGCGCATCATTGACGAGCACCACCCAGCCGCGAGCGTTGTTCGCTTTGACGAAACTCAGCGTTTCATCGACGTGACCTACCGCGAGCCAAGACGTATCGATTTCAATCGCCGGTTGCAGGTTCTGGCTGTCAATCAGCATCGTGAAGCTCTTGTCTGGATGGCGTGAGCGCACGGCGCCTCGCAGCACACGACCCAAGGGGTACGTGCCATAGGGAGGGATGGTCTCAAAGTTGCCAAAGGAGTTGAGTGAGTCGCCGGCTTTGTTGGCATCTGTGCTGTACTGCTGAATGCCAACGCGATCTTTGCCGCGAAAGTCGGTGAACACGAACTTGCCGGCCGAGCGAAGCACATCGCCGCCGCCCCTTGAACGATTCGCCGAGCGATAGGCGACGTAGAGCACATGCTGCGCGCCGTTTGCGGCAGGCATCGCCATGTAGCCCGTTTCAAAAAAGTCTTGCGTCCATTGGTCGTCGACCTCGATTT
>JBIKMD010000538.1:0-4415 GCA_044359465.1 Myxococcota bacterium | reverse complement strand
TCTTGTTCGTCGGCAGTTGAAACTCTCGAGCCCACCACGTAGCACGCGCTGATGCAGCACCACGCCCGTTTCGCCTCATCGCGCACCTGTTTTGCTCAATTATCCCTGTCGCTGATCTTCGTTGCGTGCACCCCGACCAGCGTCGACTGCCCCGGCGCAAAAACGGCCAAGCAGCTCGAGTGGGTGCTCGAACCTTCCTTTGGCGACCTCTCGCCCAGCTTGCTGCGAGCCACTGCCACTACGGTTTATTTCTTGGACTACGTCGACGGAGAGTTCGACTTGCGGACCGAGATCATGAGCGTCCCGGCGTCTTCGGGAGCACGGGTTCAATACAACTTGCTTCCGTCACTCGTGCTTGCGCGTGAGACGGATCTACTCGTTGGCACCAAGCGAGAAGTAGAGAACCCCGATGTGTCCATTGAGTATTGGCTCGATCTCAAACGCTTCCCCTACGACGGTACACCAGTGAGCACGCTCGCGTCGTATCGCTACGACGCTTCGAACGGCCCAGTGCCCGCTGCTCTGTTGCCGGACGGCGAGAACGTACTGGTGGTCGATGAGCCATACGACGGTGGCGCGGCGACCAGCGTCACACTGAAGCGCATCACCCCAGATGGCGCGGTCACTTCGCTTGGAAGCGTGTCGATCGCTGGGGAGCTGCCTTCTCTCACTGGTGGGACATGGAGCGGCGTACGCGTGGCCGACGTGTTCTACACCGAAGAGTTCCCCACGGCGCCATCCAAAGCGAGCGAGGCTTTCAAGGAGTCCTACACTGAGACGCGCATCCGATCCTTTGGCGCTTCGGCCGCACCGTCGCAGCTGCTCGACATCGACGCACCTCTCGTCCGAATTATTGGTAGCACGCAGACCGACCTACTGCTTGGCACGTTGAAGCCGACCAGCACCAAGGACGTCTACGACGTTGGATTTCAGCGCCTCACTGGCGGGGCAACGCCAGGAACCCCGATCACACTAGAAGGTAAGCGTGCGATGAAGGACCTCGATCCGGTAGCCGCACCAGGGTGGCCGGGCGCACCAGGGTCGGTGTTCTCGCCGGACGGATACTCTCTCTATTTGCTGCGTCCAGGCGAGACCGAGGCCAAACGTGTCGTCTGTTTTTCGGACGCACTGCGGGTGTCGTCGATCGTAGGCAACGGCTCAGTGGTGTACGCGGTCATGGAATCAGAGAACGAAGGCGCAGGCATTGCGCGCTTCAATCTGCCACTTTGAGCCACCGCGACGGTTGGTGTGCTTTATCGCGACTGCGTCGTGCGCTAACAATTTCACCCAGCGTCGAATGATCTGCTCGAGCAGCCTGCCAGTGCATTTTGGATCTCAACCATTTTCTGATTGCACGCTCGACCACTTGGGCAATGTCGACGCGCTGGGTGAGGCTGCGTGGGACCTACGCTCCCCACGGCAGACTGAACTGAATTGCCAAAACGGAACTGAGGCATCAGCGCACGCCAGGCTCAAGAAATTGCACATCAAGCGAACGGCCGGAAACGGCATTTCAGTTCGCGATAGCACAATGACACCATCGATTTGATCGTGCCGGGCGTAGTCGTTCACCCAATTGAGCGAGTGATAGACGCGCTCATAGTTGATGCTCTCGCGCTTCTCGCCGCCTGTGACCGCGACCCCGAATGGAACCAGCGAAATGGCCGTTCAGAAGCAGCGGATTGTTGTCGGCCAGCGCGCTCGATGCGCGCGAAATCAGACATTCGAGCCTGGTGCGGAGAATAGATGTTCTGGGTTTGGCCATGGCCATCGACGTAGGTTTGCACGTCCGTGTTCGGAAACATGACCGTGGCAATGTTGAGACGCGCGATAGTTTTTTCAAGCACGTAAAACCAGCGCGCAGTCCTGACGTTTGGCGACGTGCCTAGCTCGCCGATCCCACTCAGGGGTTGTTCGATTCGCTTCAGTGGCAACCGATCAGCCACACGATTCGCAAGCCTTCATCGTGCGCCCGCTGACCCATCACCGAGAATGGGTCTCAAATCCCGCAAAAGCCAGTGCCTTTTGCTGCGCAGAAACATGGTGACGGGCACACTCTTACGCCCAGCGCTGCCATGCCGCAGAGACCTCGTTTTCCCGATCAAATGGAACTGCGACACTGTTGCCTATCTCGCGGCGCTCGCAGCGATCGAGTCACTGCGTTTTCTTCAACGTTCCGAAGGATACATTGGCGTGCTCTGATGGAGCTTGGGTGCTGGCAATAACACGAATGAGCACAGCTTGTTCGTCGACGGTAGTTGTTTATTCGGTCGACGCAAGCGAGATCATGCGTGACGCGGTCCCCAAGTGCGCCTGTGAGATACTCCGGGAGGCTTTGTCCACTTCGCTCGGCTACGCGACTGACGTGCCAATTAATTCGAGAAGCGCCGGAAGACGAAACTCTTGGCTTTCATGAGAAGGAAGCGTCCGATCTCAGTGCGGGACGATGTGAGAACGTCGTTCGTACGTTGTACGGATAGGGCCGCCGTTAGTCACTCTCGAAGTGCGACTAGGTTCGCTTCCCGTGATTGGCGCTGCGAACGAGTGGGCCGGGGAGTGAGGTTGGGCGCTTCGGCTGCTTGCGCGCTTTGGATTCGCGCCGTTTTTTTGGCTGCGCGTTGGCACGAAGGCGAAACGCGTCGCGTACGAAGTTAACGGCTTGCTCCGGCGCAATCACCGAGACGCCCGCGCCAAGCGACACCATCCACGCGACGAGCTCGTCTGAGAGCGCTAGTTCCCAGTGTAGGTCAGAGCTGCCGTCGGGCCGATTCACGAGTCGCGCGGTTTTTGCCGGTCTTTTTTTCCCGAGTCTGCGAGTTGCTTCTGGATCCAACCTCAGCACGATCGCGATAGGCTCGGTGCCAACGAATGCAGAGATCGACCTTTGAAAATACGCGGCCACATCAAAGTCGGAATGAGGGGGGAAAAGCCTACTCGTGACGCTGACACCTCGAATCCGATCGAGGGCGAAGGTACGAATCGCGTTCTTCGCCGAGTCTCGCGCGACTAAGTAGCTTCGTTGCGCCGTCACCCAAACGGCCAGCGGTTCGACGTCGCGACCTTTGGGCCGCTGCTCGTTCGGCGAAACGTACTCCAAAAAAAGTGCACGATGTTCGTCGATGGCTTTGTGAATCATTTGTGAAATTGGCGTCGCGGTGCCTGGCGCATCATTCGGCGCAGCGCGATACATGCGAACAAAACGATCGCAGATGGCGCGTTGCACACCCTTAAGATCTTTGAGTGCCCGCGATGCCAACTGTTCGAAGGCCTCACCGATCACCGAACCCTCTGCTGCTGTTCGCATTTGGTCTTGCGCGATTCGTAGTGCTGCGAGCTCCAGGAGATTGGTTGGCAACGGTACTTTCATCTCGAAGCCTTGAATCAGTCTGATGCCTCCGCCAAGCGGATCTCGTTCGACGGGCAGAAACTCCCCCATTGCTTTTATGATTCGCTGAACCGTTCGCTCTTCGAGATCGAATCGTTCCGCGATTTGTTTGGTCGTTACCCACGTCCGCGCCATCGTCAGCATTGAGATAACGCGCAAATCGCGAAGTTGAAGATCACCGCGTGCCATTCAAGGAGGGTAACGTTGGCTCTCCCTCAGCGTCCACAAAATCGGGAAATCAGAAATCAACCAGAAAAACTTGATCGACAAGGAGCCACCGCCCTTGGGCAGCGTCTGACGAAAGTCGTGGAGACAGCGTGTCTGATGCACCTCACACCCCACCCCCGGCCGGTTCACCTCCACGTGCGTGGAGACAGCTATTGCATCGGATCTCAAACAGCTACCGACTACGGTTCACCTCCACGTGCGTGGAGACAGCGTTGTTCGTCCACAACCCAGCGCCCCTTTTCCGGTTCACCTCCACGTGCGTGGAGACAGCCAGCCGCTCTAAAGGCCGATGCGCAGTCCATTCGGTTCACCTCCACGTGCGTGGAGACAGCGATCACGAGTCGTCAGATTGCCACTTTCGATACGGTTCACCTCCACGTGCGTGGAGACAGCTGAACCTTCACGCGCTCAAACGTCGCCATGCGCGGTTCACCTCCACGTGCGTGGAGACAGCCGCGGAAGCGTGTCGAGCGCAAGCATTAGCGACGGTTCACCTCCACGTGCGTGGAGACAGCCCGTTCGGCCTCGAAGATCCGCTTGGCGACTACGGTTCACCTCCACGTGCGTGGAGACAGCCTGTTCGGCGATTTTTATTGGATCGTGGCCGGCGGTTCACCTCCACGTGCGTGGAGACAGCTTGTCGTAATCTGCCTGCGCCGCCGCTAGCGCCGGTTCACCTCCACGTGCGTGGAGACAGCGTTTGAGCACTTCCTTTATTGACCCTGGGTGCTCGGTTCACCTCCACGTGCGTGGAGACAGCCGCGACACGGGTCGGCTGAGTTTCTGTTTGGGGGGTTCTCGT
>JBIKMD010000537.1:0-4416 GCA_044359465.1 Myxococcota bacterium | reverse complement strand
CCGCGTTTGGCTCTGAGTTGATGGCCTCTGGAAGCGAAAGCAGATGTGTTCCCACCTCGGCGTCGAGCTCAGCTTGCGAGCGTCTCGCAACAGCGGGCAGCTCGGCGTTCAGCTGCGCAAGGGCCGTGCGGTAGGCGCGCTCATATTGCACGCGTTGTTCCGCGGTGTGGGCAGCTTGCGGCGCCGCATCTGGTCGATTCAATAAGGCTTCGGCCGCGCGGGCTGCGTGCGCGCCGAGTGCCGTTCGAATGTGCTCGTCGAACGCGTTGACGCGTTCGCTTCTTCGTTGTCCACGTCCAAACGCGCGCGAATGCTCGCGCGCCACATTCTGGAGTATGCGAACCGCGCGCGCAATCGTTGCCGGTGTTCCGTCCGGATTGTTGAGCGTGGCGAGCGCGCGCAGGGTGCGTTGTTGAACGTTCTCTGGGAGACGCGCGAAATTGGGTATCAGCCGGTCTGCGCTCGTGAGCTGCTCGAGCGCTGCCTCTCGTGCGCCACCAGCTCCACCCATCAGCGCACTGAACAACTCGCGCGCTCGGCTGGCGGGCTGAACGTACTGCAGCCGGCTCAAGACGGTGCTGCTCACACCCGGCGCGGGTGGACGTCTGCTGAGTGCTTCGACGTAGCTTCGCGCGGTGCCCACGTCGCCGAAGGTCAGCGCACCAAGCGCTAGGTTCGGCTCAAAGCCAGCGTTTTGCAGATAGTCGAAGAGGGCGACGTTGGCAGCCTGATCTGGGTCAACCCCAGGAGCGGCACGAGCCATGGCGAGGTGTGCGAGTGATGTGGCTTGGCTGCGTGCGATCGCAAAAAGCTGGTTGTCCACCAGACCGTGTTGCTCCGCCGACAGTTCTCCGTCACTCCCAACGAGTGCTCGCGTGAATGCTGCGCGTAGGCGCTCGAAGTAAACTGGCGTTTCGACTTCGCTCGTCGTGAGCGCAAGCACCTCGTTCAACGCGCTTTCGATGCGCTCAGCCGGGATGTCGTTCGCTTGCGCGCGTGCCGTTTCGACGAGGCCCTGCACCATTGAGACGGCTGCTTCGCGTCGAGACAAGCCAGCCTGCGCGTTCGCGACACGCTCTTGCAGCGCTGCTGGCAAGCGTCCATTGGTGTCTGTTTGTGCGCTTGCACGCTGCGTCACCGCAACAGAGAGCATGGCGTTGGCAGTTCGCTCGGCTGTGAGTCTGTCCATGCCGGAGCGCACCAGGCGCTGCGTCAAGTCGGCGGTACGTTCGGCGAGCTGCGTCCGCACCTGTTCGTCCGTCGTGGCTTCACTGATTTCGATCCGCGGAAGGCCGGTAAGTGACTCGGCCATCGCCGCTTCCGCAGCCAAACGGTCGAGGGTCGCGGCACGCTCACTCGGCTCTGCCGGGAGGGTGCTTTCTAGGTGCGTGTCTGCGGCAAGCTGAGCGCGCATGTCGCGGACGTAGCTTGCAGCATCGTCGCTAGACGTGCGCGGCCGTGCGGCTATCGCTCGCTGACGCGCCGCTTGTTCCGTGACTTGCGAGTGCCAGGCGTTGAGCGCTTCCGCGTGCGCGCCTGGGATCGCATGAATTTGGTCGGCAAGGCTTTGTAATTGATCTGGCGTGCGTGCGGTCTCGAGCGCGGACATGACGCGCTCGACGTGTCCACGCAGCGCGCGCCCCTCTGGACTGCCGATGGTCACGCCTGGCGGGAGCATCCGCGTGGTGTGCTCCGTCACGTTCGCGCTGAAACCCCGAGCCGCGTGATAGCCGCCCACGAGAGAGGGCACGCCAATGGCCACGGCCTGGGTAAGGACGAAGCTCCAGCGTTCGAGCTGCGCTTGGCGCTCTGGTGTGAGGCGTTCGCCTGGTTGCAGTCCGTGCGTGAAGTACCACTGCACGAGCTGCTCTGTGCCTTGCTGCCCAAGTCCTACCGCAACGTTGAAGCCAATGCGGCCCATGACCCCAGTCGACAAACGCGCGACGGAGTCAGACGCGTTGACTGACACCACCTGCAGCATGCCTTCGATGAATCGTGTCACCTGTGAGGTAGGGCCAAAGAGGCGGCGCGCTTCGGTCATCACCAGGTGCTGGGTGAGATTGACCTGTGCCATGTGCGCGGCGCCACCTGCAAAATGCTCCATGCCGCGCAAGATCGTGCGGTAGGCCCGCCATGCGGCCGAGCTGCTGCGCTCCGCGGTCTCCATTCCGCGTAGCGCGCGGAACAAAGCCGTAGCGCCGGAGCGGCCAAGGCCCCATGCTTGTCCAGCACGTTCTAGCACCGCCACAAAGCGCGCTGCGTTTCCCGAGCGCTCCGCCATGGCAGCCAGGCGTGCAAAGGTCGCTGTGGCACGCGCGGCGGTGACGCCGCTCGCCATTCCGAGCGTCAGCACTTCAATGAACGCTGTCTCCATGACCAAGTTGAAGACAGCCGGGCGGTTGAGAAAACGACCCACTGTGCGAAGCGCGTCTGGGTAGCGCCGCGTATCCCAACCCGTGGTGTCAATCATCTCCATGTTCTGGAAGAACGCTATCGTTTGCTGCGCCTCATTGAGCATGGCGTTCGCTGCGTTCACTTGAGCGAACTCACCAGCGCGGCGAATGCCTGTGTCGCTGCGTGGCTGTCCGTTCGCGTCGACGCTAACCGTCGGACCGCCTTCCTGCGCCCAAATCCGTAGCCCTGGCTCCCAGCTGCCGTAGACGGCAAACGTGGCGCGTTCGGGTGTGATGTCGGCTGTGGGCAGGTTGAAGCCGAGCGCACGGTTCGCCACACGAGACTCCCGCGCGTAGCCATGTGGCGGCGTGGGCTGGGTCTGCGGATCGAAACTTCGGATGGCAGCGACCGATTCACGCAGCGCGGCTTGCGAACCTCGGGTAGGAGGCACAGCTTGCGCGTACATCATCAGCGCAGACAGCAGGTGCATGGCGCGCAGCTCGCCGGGAGACACCTGACCTTGTTGCGGGGCAGCTTCTCCCGTCCGTGGACGTAACGCCTCCGTGAACAGTTGCTGCACAGCCGTCGCTTGCCCGCGCGCCCGATCGAGCGCCAAATCTGCGCGCTGACGAATCGCATCAACGGTCTGTCCTGCCGTGTTCGCCATGTCATCGCTGAGATAGAAGGCGAGCCAGCTCACGTTCGCGGCGGCTGCCTCTTGTGCGTTGCGACTCGCTTGGTCGAGCTCTCGGTGTGTCGACCCAACTTGCGTCTCGACGGCGCTCACGCGGCTTTGCGCATCTGCCGGGAGCGCACGGAGCATGTCACGGTACCCCTGCGCTAGCTGGCGTGCCTGAACGCGCGCGGGATCAGTCGTCGCCAGTGCGTCAGAGCGCCCAATGGCGTCCGTCATTTGCAGTAAGAAGCCCGGGGTCCGCGAATCGACGGCAGGCGTAGATGGGTCGCTCGTGCTTTCCGTACCCGTGACACGCCTGCGTAGTGCGGGCCCGATTGAGTCGCTCACACCTCGTGCCACCTGCTGACGAAGCCTAGTTCGCAGGGGCGGATCCTCTGGCTGCCCGTTCGCGCCAGGAAGCTCCGCAGGAATGACTTCAACGTTCGCCGGTAGCGCAGGGCTGCCTGCAAGTGGCGGTGCGCCTGTCTCTGCCCATACCGTCGCGTACAATCGGCGCGACTGCTCGGGCAGATTGCCGGCTGCGGCGTTCGCTGCGGTGACCTGTGACACCGCAATGTCGCCGAGTACCTGCGAACGCTCGACGCCTGGATGCATTTGCCGCTGAGAGGCGAGCGCCCGATCGGTTGCGTCGATCGCGGCTTGGTTACGCGCGACACGCGCCTCCGCTGTTGCTTGGTCTAGTCGCGCTTGTTGCTGAGCGATCTCGGAGGTGTGGCGGGAGCCTGCTGCGAGCTGATCCGAGGACGGAGCTCTGTTGCCATCGATGCCTTGGCCGGAGGGTGCAAAGGCATCAAGCCGTTCGGCGCCGCGCATGGCGCTTTCAGCCGTTGCTGCGCTTGGATCGATGGCCGCCGCGCGTGCGCGCAGCGTGGTCAGCTGTGATTCGACTGCGGCCAGGTCGCGCTCGACTTCCGCCAGCGTTCGCCCCGGAGGACGCTCTGGCGGCTGCGGCATCATACGCCGGGAGTCTGGGTCGTACGCATCTAGGCGTTGCCGGTAGTCGGCAAGCGCTAGCTCGTAGCGCGCAAAGTTGGCGACGTTGGCGCGCGCGATGCGCTGCTCATCGAGTAGACCGGCGCGGCGTCCAGCATCGCGCCTGATCTCGGCGAGCACTGGCGTCAGTTGCGTCTCACGCGCGCGTTGTTCTGCCGCAGCAACCTGTTCGCCGGCGTGCGTTGTGACCACGTAGTGGGTGGATTGTGCTAACTCGGCTCGAGCGCGAGCGGCGAGCAGGCGCTCACTCGGTGGGCTTGGCAGTCGTGCATCGCTGAGCGCCAGCACAGCCGAGCGCGCATAGGTATCGGAGGCCGCAAGATCTGCGCGAA
>JBIKMD010000536.1:0-4417 GCA_044359465.1 Myxococcota bacterium | reverse complement strand
GACGCCAATCATCCGAGATATGCGTGAGAGACAGAGCGAAATTCTCTAGCAAACGAGGGAAGAACGGCGCGTTTTTGGTCTCGTGACTAAAGTCGGCATCTGCCTTTTGATTCGTCTTGTTACGCTCGACGATGAACGAATCCCAACTGTGCGGGATCCAAACGATCTGAAAACGGTCATTCTGTTTCAGCCGCGCTTCAATCGCCTTTTGATCGAAGGCCTGGTCGAAAGGCAATTTTGTGATCTCCTCCTTGAGATTGTACGCAGGTGTTGCACGCAAGACGATCTCTGTGATCACACCGAGAGCGCCCATACTGACGAGCGCTGCGCTGAACAGCTCAGGTTGCTCGGTTCTCGATAGCCACTGTGTCTTTCCATCGGCGGTCATGAGTTTCAGTCGTTCCACCTGCGTCGCAATGATGCCGTAGTTGGCACCCGAACCATGTGTGCCGGTGTTTATGGCGCCGACGATTGCTTGTTTGGTGATGCCGCCAAGATTCTCGAAGGCCAGCCCATTGCTAGCGAGGAACTCTTTGATGTCGTCGAGCTTCGCCCCTGCGCCCACGCTCACGAGGCCCTTGCTCTTGTCGAGGACTTGCATGTGGTTCATCTTTGCAAGGCTCATCAAATAGCCATCGGTTTGAAATGCCCCGGACCACGAGTGTGCCGAGCCAACCACTTTGACGCGCTTCTTGCTCGTCCTTGCTGCGGCAAGCACGTCTTGAATTTCTTGCTCATTGCTCGGTGCGACTTTGTATTCCGGTACGAACGACACCTCACCGGAAAAGTCGTGAACCGGCTTATTGGCAAAGTTTTTTCCAGTATCAAAGACGGCTTGTTCTGCGTCGTGTTGCGCTTTGGTGCACAGGACCATGGCAAGGACGCCAACAATCATCAGAAGAATCGCCCCCACCACTGCGCCAACCCCGCTCAGCACTGCGAGCATGGCAATACCGCCGCCGATGGCGCCTAGTCCGAGTGCCGCACCTCCCATTCTCAGTGCGGTGTGAAGCGCTGGAACTTCCTCTAGCTCCGGTGCGGTTCGTCCCATCACGCGCGGACCATGCTTAGCGCCCGCCACCGGCTGCGCGCTCCAGGTTCCGCTGGCAGCCATTTTGCCGGCGAAACCGTCGTTCGTTGTTGCGATGCTTGGCGCCTCTGCCGGAACGAGCTTCAGCTTGGCTTTCTCTTTGACTCTCGTTTCAGCGGCTGCGGCGCTCGGGCCAGACATTCGACTTCTCTCGCGAACCGTTAGTTCTTCTCCCACAGTGCAAACCCTCCAGTGACGTTATCGAAGCCTTGGGAGTGGGGGCATCGAGTCACGAGCAGTCGTCGCAATCCGCGAAACGTTGAGCCCGATGACGAACGTCAGCTGCAATTTCGTGGTCGAGAACGAGCTGGTGGCCGTAGCCGAGTGGCCGTGGCCGGTCTTTCTACCGAGCTAGACCTCCTTCCAAGTCGAACAGCGTGAAATGACACGATTCGCTTCACAAGCGTTC
This sequence comes from Myxococcota bacterium, assembly GCA_044359465.1. Lineage (GTDB taxonomy): Bacteria > Myxococcota > JADLHZ01 > JADLHZ01 > JADLHZ01 > JADLHZ01. Next base: position 2,918 of record JBIKMD010000536.1, on the reverse strand, counting down.
AGAGAGTCAATATACGTGTCCCGTGCAGCTTTCCCTCGATTTGCGAGCGCCAAGTGCGCCCGTAGAACCAACCCAGGCTAAGACCATGGCGGCCCCCGAGTCGCCTGCGTCCGAACCCGTGGATCTCGAGAGACAGCGACGGCAACTCGCGATTGAGCTGCGGATGCATCTGCGAACCAACGTCGCGCTCGTGCTCCACACCAACCGCCAATCCATGCTGAACGCCGAACGCACGCGCCTTGGCTATTTGGTTCGTGCGCACCGTATTTTTGCTGCAGCGCCGCCTGATGTGGTTGTGGCCATAGCACGCTTGCTGGATCAAAACGATCGTGCCGCGGCAAACATGATCGATCGCTACATTGATGCTTGCGCAGAGCAGATTGCCGAGCACGCGCGCCCTTCAGCAGTGCACGTGGGCGGCGAGCACTACGATCTGCAACGCATCTTCGATGATTTGAACGCGCGCTACTTCTCTAACGCCGTGCGCGCGCGCATCACGTGGGGGCGATCCGGAAAAGCCAAGCGCAAACACAGCATCAAGCTAGGCAGCTATCACGCGAGCGAGCGGCTCATTCGTATCCACCCTGCGCTTGATCAGGCCTTCGTTCCGAGCTTCTTCATTACTTTTGTGGTGTTCCACGAGATGCTTCACGAACAACTCGGCACCTCGGACCGCACCATGGATGGCCGCCGCTGTGTGCATCCGCCCGAGTTCCGCGCGCTCGAAGCACGCTTTCCGCAGGCCGCAGAGGCGCTGCAATGGGAACAGGAGAATTTGAACCGCTTGCTGCGATTCAAAGGTTGAACGCGTTTAGACCCGCTCCACGACTGCCGCGATCCCCTGCCCCACACCAATACACATCGACGCCACGCCGTAACGCTGCTTGCGGCGCGTCAGCTCGTGAACGAGTGTCATCAGAATGCGCGCACCACTCGCACCAAGTGGATGTCCAATGGCGATGGCGCCGCCGTTCACGTTCGTCTTCTCGCTAGGCGCTCTTAGCTCGCGCGCACAGGCGAGTGCTTGCACGGCAAACGCCTCATTGAGCTCCCATAGATCGATCTCAGCCGCACTCAGCTTGGCGCGCGCCATCGCTTTTTGCGAAGCCGGCACGGGGCCAATGCCCATGAAGCGCGGATCAACACCCGCAGTGCCACTCGAGACCAAACGCGCTTTTGGCGTGAGCGAGAACTCTTTGAGCGCACGTTCAGACGCAATCAGCACGCAACCCGCACCGTCATTGAGTGACGATGCATTGGCGGCGGTCACCGTGCCACCCGCGCGAAACACCGGCTTCAAGGTAGCAAGCTTCTCGACGTTGCTGTCAGCACGAGGGCCTTCGTCTTCGGACACGACGATTGCCGGGCCCTTCTTGCTCGCGATCTCTACGGGCACGATTTCTTCGGCAATGAGCGCTTTGGCCTTCACTGCTTTGGCGTGCGACTCCACCGCAAAGCGGTCTTGGTCCTCACGCGAAATGTTGAATTTTTCGCGTACGTTCTCTGCAGTTTCTCCCATTTGCTCCAGCGGAAAACGCGCCTCGAGCCTCGGGTTTGGATAGCGCCAACCAAGACTCGTGTCGTACGCTTCGATCTTTCCCGTCGGAAAACCTTCTGCTGGTTTGGGCATGGACCATGGCGCGCGCGTCATCGATTCGACCCCGCCCGCAAGTACCAAATCGGCCTCTCCCACAGACACCATACGGCATGCCTGAATGACGGCTTCGAGCCCGCTGCCACACAACCGGTTCACGGTGGCGCCTGGTACCGAGTCCGGAAGGCCCGCGAGCAAGATCGCCATGCGCGCGATGTTTCGATTGTCCTCGCCTGCCTGGTTGGCACAGCCAAAATAGACCTCGTCGATGCGGTCCATGGGTAGCTTGTGTTTGGCCACGATCGTTTTGATCACCTGCGCGGCCAGATCATCTGGGCGCACGTCTTTGAGCGCGCCTTTGTGTTTGCCAAAAGGTGTTCGCAAACCATCTACGATGAATGCCTGGTTCATGCCGTCACCCCGAGAAGCCGTTCGATCATGGGTTTGTTTCCTTGGACCGCCGTGCGCTGCATGTAGTGCTCTAAGCCGCGCTGCCCGCCGAGCTCTTCGCCTCCACCTGCGCGACCAGGGCCGCCGTGAACAAGACCAGCGAGCACCGTGCCAGGCCCAAACGTGTGCTCGGCCACCTTCTCGCTGCCAAAGTAGACGCGCCCGTGTGCTGCCGCGATCCCGCTGAACGCGCGCTCGGCGAAGGCCTCATCATCAGTGTAAACCGACGCCACTAGGCTGCCTTGGCCAAGACACACGAGCCGTGCAGCTTCGTCAGCGCCCCCTTTGTAGGGGATCAACGTGGTGACCGGGCCGAACACTTCAATCTCGTGCAGCGGCGGCGCTGTCACGTCCGTCGCGACGAGCAAGGTGGGCGCAAAGAAGAAGCCCTTTTCTGCATGTTGCACCTGACCGCGGTCGCCGCCGCGTGCAATGCGCGCGTGTGTTGCGAGCGCTTGCACGCCGTCTTTGACGTCTTTGAGCTGCTGCGCGCTGACCAGCGGCCCCATCTTGTTTTCGTTCTTGCTCGGATCGCCAACGACAACTTCGGCAAAGCGCTCCACGAGGTCTTTTTCGACTTGCTCCGCAACAGCCTCCGGCACAAACACGCGGCGCGTAGCGGTGCATTTCTGCCCGGTCTTCTGCGTCACTTCTTTGGTGAGCTCGCGTAGAAACATCTCGTAGGTGTTGCTGCCCACTTCGACGTCAGTGCCTAACACGGCGGAGTTCAAGCTATCGGCTTCGATATTGAGCTTGACCGAATGTTTCACCACCGTGGGATGCATGCGGATTTTCATCCCAGTCGCCGCTGAACCGGTAAACGCAATCGCATCTTGCGGACCGAGCGCGTCGAGCAAACGGCCAACGCCGCCCG
>JBIKMD010000535.1:0-4419 GCA_044359465.1 Myxococcota bacterium | reverse complement strand
CGATCCCAAAGTCCCGGACCATAGAGCCACGTCTTCACGCCGCGGTGGGCGCAGATCTTCGCTGCTGCTAGGGCAAAGGCATCACTCTTGTTACGCGCGTCGTGACCAATCACGATGCCGCGTGTTTTCAAATCTGGCACTTTGGCTTCGAGCACATCGAGCACCGCCGCCGTAGCGATGCATACGACGGCTAGGTTCATGCGCGACTCACCGCCAGCGACGACACCGCGAAGCCCAGCGGTTCCAAATTCGAGCGGACCGGAGAAACGCGCTGCAAGCTCTGTCTCATTCCCAGCAGCGACGAGCGCCGTGAGCTCTGCTTTCGTCTCTGGGTCAGGATCGCGTTCGATCCACGCGTTGGCAATGGCAGTGATGGTCATGCGAAACGCGTTAGTGAGAGGACGCGTGTCAATCAAGGGGCACGTCGTGCTAACGCCTCGCGAATGCTTCTGCTGCTGTTCATTTCTGCGCTCGATTTCATGACTGCCGCCAAAGCTTCGCGCGAAACGACGTACGATGCTGCGTCGCTGGCGCCGCTGCTGCAGGACGCGAATCCCGAGACTCGGGCGATGACCATCAAAGCCATGAGCAAACACGGCGCTAAGCCTGAGACCTTCTTCCCGCTGCTCCAGGATGCCGACTGGCGCGTGCGGACAGAAGCGATGCGGGGTGCGATGTCCAAAACGACGGCGCCATTCATGGCTTCGGTCCTCACCAAAGCGTGGCTCGAGCTCGATCCCAAAAAGCCAGGGAGTGCGCACCCTGTGCTCGTGGGGGTCGAAGCTGCTTTCGAGGTGTCGGACGATCCAGCGATTCGTGCTCTGTTTGCGATGATCGCCAAACAGGGCTCGGCGTCATCCGATCCCGACCAAAAGGGTGCGGGGTGTCTTGCGGCCTACGGCAAGCTGAAAGCCAAAACCGGTAGCTACGCTGAGTTGCTCGTTTGCGGAGATGCAGAGATGGCGGCGTTGCTTTCCGCTAAAGGCATCGAGCTTGCCCTTGGTGCGCCGGCCGATCGCACAAAACAGCTCGCGCTCCTGTGGAAAGATCCTTCCGAACGTGTTCGTGCCGCTGCGGCCGCTGCCGCCGTGTTTGCAAAATCGCCCATTGTGGATCTGGCGCTTGCGGCAAAAGAGACGAGCGTGGTGGCCTTTGCCGCTGACGCCATGGCGCGTGTGGCAACAGAAACAAAAAAGCCAGTGAGCGCAGCCTGGCTCACCAAAGCGTGGAAACGAACGCAAGATCCCGCGCTCGAAGTGGACGCCAAGCTGTCGCTCGCAGAGGCGCTCACCGCTAACAAATTCAAAGTGCCTTCAGGCGCTAGCTCGCAACCTGCTTCGCTTCCCACGCTGCCTTTTGATCCTGCGAGCGCACGTGGCAAAACCTGGGATCTTCGTGTGACCACGAGCCGGGGCGCCTTCACCATGAAACTCGACGGTCGTGTGGCCCCCTTTGCCGCAGCGTCTTTTTTGCACCTCGCACGCGCCAAATTTTTCGATGGCACGCTCTTTCATCGTGTGGTTGCCAACTTCGTCGTGCAAGGCGGCGATCCGAGTGGCACCGGTACGACGACCGCCGGTTATGCGTTGCCCGCCGAGCCAAGCACCCAAACCTTCTCGCGCGGCGCCGTTGGCATTGCGGACTCAGGTCCAGGAACCGGTGGCTCGCAGTGGTTCATCATGCATTCGCGCGCGCCGCATTTGGAAGGGCGCTACACCTGGGTCGGCGCGGTGACGGAGGGAATGGACGTGGTCGATCGTTTGCAGGTGGGTGACAAGATCGTCAGTGTTATCGTCCTGTAGTGTGGTTTCGGGGCCTGGATGGCAAAGCGTCGGTGATCACGCAAACACCACGAGGATTCTTTCTTGGCGCACGCCCGGAGTATGAGAGCATCTGCCTATGAGCCCAAGTCTTCCCGCACCCCTGATCTCCATGCCCGGTTGGCCCATTCGGGAACCGGGACTCGTCATGGAGCTCGCCGGGTCAATCATGATGATTGCGCTGCTTCCCGAGCTCAGTGATGCCGGCTGGTCCAAACATTGCGAGGCACTGGCGAAATCGATTGACGCGCGACCGTCCGGCGCACGCATTGGCGTGTTCTACCACGTTGAAGCGAGTTACTCGCGGCAGCGCGCGTTAGAAGTCGCAAACGTACTCAAGCCACGAGCGACAAAGCTCCGCGAAACGACTGCTGGCTTCGTCTATTGCACATCGTCTGCGATGGCTCGGGTCGCTGTGCGCTTCGTTTTCACCGTGGCGCCTCCACCTTATCCGCACAGTATCGTTCGAACAGTGGCGCACGGATACGACTATCTGGCGCGAACGCTCGCTATCGCGGACGCGAGCCCCTATGTGACGTGGCACCAAGACTTGATTGCCAGTCTCGGCACGGCAAGCCGCGACGCTACGCGGTCGTCACTGTAGCCACCGCGTGAGCGGTCAGGACTGCGTACGACCCGGTGACCAGAGGACGGACCCATCTGGTCTAAGCGTCGACGAAGAACTGAACCGGGTCTACCGCCACAGGCTCGCCGTCGACGACTATCGCGTTCTCGAACGCCAATTCTGCAGACTTTCCAGGCTGAAGCTCGCTCAAGTCGAAGTGCGCCGCGACGACACGTTCCTCGCCCGGCTGAAGGAGCCAGAACGAACGGCTCGATCCCACCTTGCGCTGAAAAACTTGGCCTTCGCTCTTCAACACTAGGCCGTCGCGATCAACGAACACGAGCGCGTTGCTCGTGTTGAAGATCCTCACTCGCAAAACATGACCTTTTTGCCGCTCGAATTTGACCGCGACGCTACCTTGGCCACGTGGAAGCTTCGCATGATGGGCGGTTCGGTCATGCGTGACGAGCGCAGGCGCGCAGGCAGAGAGAAACACGAGCGAGAGCAAAAACGGCATGAAAGAGCCTCCTTGGGTTGTGTGCTTCCAACCAGCAATCACAGAAGCTTATTTCAACGGTCTGCAAATTCCTTGTCATCCGCGCGCACTCACGCTTGAGTGACGTCTGCGCCGTGGTTCTGGAGGTGTAGTGGGTTATAATTAATCATTTGTGTAAGTTTGTGCGACACGCTATGCGTGCCAAACGACATTACCAACATAGGGCCGGCTGCGTGACTTGCGCACATGCGGTTCTACAAGGAGCGCAGGCAATAGAATGCCTGTGTTTGTTTTATGAAGTGCGGCAATGCTGGTCTTTGTTTTCTCATTTTGGCCCACTGTGGTGGAAAGGACATCTCGCCCGCACCGCAGCCGACCCAAAACGAAGTGGCAGTACCGACTCCCGTAGAGCGTCAATCAGAAGAGTCGCTTTGTTTTGCATCGTGGCGCACGCCAACAATTTCCGTCGACGCTGCAGCGCGGCCCAATCCTGCCAGCAGCCCGGGCCTGCGTATCACGATCAACTACAAGGCAATCGCCGGTGAGCAAGCGCTCACCCTGACCTCCATTGACGGCGATGGAGTCGTTTTTTCGGGTGATGGTCCATTTGCGCTGGGCATGAACGCCTCATGGGTGGAGCTCCGAGACGCGAGCGATCAGACATTGTACACCAGGCTCTACCATCGGCTCATCCCTGAGTTAGCCGAGGCCCACAGCGAGAACGCTTTCGCCAACATCATCCAATGTCCAGACCGTGGCACGCTCTTGTTGTTCGGTCTGCCCAACGATCCGCGCGCGCTCGATTTGGTATTGTTTCAGGAGCCGATCGACGGCAAGCAGACCTTTCGCGCGGAGGAGATCGCCCGCTTCAGGCTGCCTTAGTCTCAACCCAATTTTTGTCGTGTCCTTTTGCGCTATTTGGAATCGGGCTCATAGTGTTGTTTCGAAGGTGAGCCAAACGCGCGGGCCTAGCCGTTCGCCACTGGTCGCATCGCGGTAGAGCGGGGTCGCCTCGGGTCGACGAAAGCGGAAGAAGCGAACATCGACTAAGTTCTGACCGGAAAGCCCGAGCTGGAAACGACCGAGCGAATCGAGCTTCAACATGGCGCGCGCGTTGAGAATGATACGCGAGGCAACGTCGAAGACGGCGTTGGCGCTGCGATCCCATTGATCCATCCAATAAAACTGAGCGGAGACGGTGAGCCGATTCCACACGATGTCGCTGCCTGCGCCAACGGTGTGCCAGACGCGGGTAGGGATGAACGAGTACAATGCGTACGCCCTCAAACCGGGAAGCGGATCAATTGCGAGCTTCACTGCAGCGCCAGGGATCCACAGCGGATCCATGTTGTAGAAATAGTAGGGCAGCTTGAACACGCTGACCTCTGGTGGATACGTGGTGACCGGCTGTCCGCGAAACTCCGTGTCCGGAGAGTCGTAAGGCACGAGCGAATAGGTAATGATGTTCGAGGTACGCGCAATGTAGGCTTCGATGAGTGCAGAGAACCAAGCAATGCGGCCTAAGTACCCGAGCGTAA
>JBIKMD010000534.1:0-4427 GCA_044359465.1 Myxococcota bacterium | reverse complement strand
CCAAAGTGCGTAGTCGCCGAGCGTGCTGAGCACCCGCCAACACGCGTCAGGAGAGGCATTCACGGCGATCGAAGTGTCGAACTCTAGCATTTGGGCCTATGCTTAGCGCGACTGATGCCGAGATAAATAGAGCTGTCCGCACCGTATATTGCACTGGCGACCAGCCCTCGCGATCAAGCGCAGAGACGCTGACCTTCATTGCACCCTGTTCGAAAAAGAAAGGCTCAATACACAAGCACGCGTAGGCGCTAGCCGTGGTCGTCACCTGACTGGCATCAGAGCTTCGACTGTAGAGCAGTTGCGCTGGCTCTCCCGCAGGCAAGGACCATGAAGCAGTGGCGGTGTCCGAATACGCGAGGCGCGTGGCGACCGGCGTACAATTGGCGGTGGCCGCTGGGCAAAACGTCACATCGAGCGCCAAATCGTGTTGAGGGTTGCCTGTCGCGTTCGACACGCTCCACTGCAGCTCCCACGCACGACTCGCGTTGGTCGGTGACGAGAACTGAAGGTCGTAAGTATCGACGTCGTGAAGTGCATCGTAGTCAGCCGGGGCGCGCACGCCCGCGCCGGATGAGGCATCGAGCCTGTTCAGCTCGCCAATTCCGTACGAGAGGATTCCAGAAAGCTGCGTGGCACTCACCGGCGGGATTGGATAGGTGCTTAGGCTTCCGTCCCCGTGGCGAGTGTGAGCAGACAAGTGAGGTCGCTCAACGCGAGGGCTGCGCTACTGCATGCAGGCGGCGACGCCGTTGGTGGTTGCGGCATCTGCCCGTCACCAGTAGGTGCGGGTGGAGCGGGATCTATCGGCCCCATCTCGGGCGGCTGCTCGGTTGCTGTGGGTTCCGTTTGGCTTTGACAAGAGGCGCACAATAAAAGGCACAGCGCCAGCATTCGGGTGCGAGTTATCAGGGGATGGTAGCCCACACCGATCACCCCAACAACAACGAGTCGCACACGAAATGAGGGTAGAGCTCTGTGGCGCTAGCGTTCAGCGATCACGGTGAACGCGTAGGCTCGAAGCAGGATTTCTCACACGGCCAATGGACAAACGAGCGCGGCATAGTTACTCGGAATTTGGTCCCGATGAAAATCGCCGACTGAAGCGCCGGAGGCGCAAATCGCGCAACTCCGGTTGCGTAAGGAGCGCAGGCAATAGAACGCCTGCGTTATTTGATGACTCAATCGAGCACCGGCTGGCACTTCGATAACACTTACCCCAAGCTACCGGCGTCCTTGTTCGCTCGCGCGGCCGCTACCCCCGCACGTGAGCCACGCCTTGTCTTGTTCAACCGCAAGCTTGCAGCGAACCTCGGGCTGGATGTGGACGCGATCGAAGCGTCAGCCGCACAAGTGCTAGGAGGCGCCGCGCTACCGGATGGCGCTGAACCAATCGCGCAGGCGTATGCGGGGCACCAGTTCGGCCACTTCACCATGCTTGGCGACGGGCGCGCGCTACTCGTTGGAGAACAGCAAACGCCGCATGGCACACGCGTCGACATTGCCTTCAAGGGCTCAGGACGCACGCCGTATTCGCGCGGCGGTGATGGGCTTGCTGCGCTTGGCCCCATGCTGCGCGAGTATCTGGTGAGTGAGGCCATGTTTGCGCTTGGCATTCCAACGACACGCAGCCTCGCTGTTGTTGCGACTGGAGACAAAGTACGCCGCGACACCATGCTGGACGGCGCAGTGCTCACGCGCATTGCTGCGAGTCATCTGCGTGTGGGGACCTTCGAGTACGCGGCGCGGCGAGACCTAGAAACCCTGCGCACCTTGGCCGACTACGCGATCGCGCGGCACGATGCACAGCTCACAGGAAACTACGTGGCGTGGTTGCACGCCGTGATCAGCAGACAAGCGTCCCTCGTGGCGCGCTGGATGCAGGTAGGCTTCATTCATGGCGTCATGAATACAGACAACATGACGCTGAGCGGTGAGACGATCGACTATGGCCCATGTGCATTCATGGACCGCTACGACCCCAGTGCGGTGTTCAGCTCGATCGATCACCAGGGCCGCTACGCTTACGGCAACCAGCCGCGCATGGCACATTGGAATCTCACGCGTTTTGCCGAATCGATCTTGCCGCTGCTGCATGTCGAACAGAGCGAAGCGATCGCACTCGCTGAAGCAGCGCTTGCAACATTTCCCGCACTACTGCGCGACACTTGGCTAGCCGGCATGCGGCGGAAGCTTGGCTTGTTCACTGAGGAACCAGAAGACCAGGCGCTCGTTGAGTCGTTGCTCGCCTCGCTAGAAGAAAGGCAACTCGATTACACCAGCACGCTCCGCGGACTGGCGAGTGAAGCACCACCTCTGGACGATGCGCCGTGGCTCGCGCGTTGGCGCACTAGGCTAGCGCGTCAATCGCAACCTTGGCCGGAAGCGCAGGCGCTCATGAGGAAGAACAACCCAGCAGTGATCGCACGCAACCAGCGGGTAGAAGAAGCGATCGCGGCTGCGTATCAAGGTGATCTGTCCGTGGCTAAACGCCTGCTGGCCGTGCTCGAACAGCCCTTCGAGGACGCGAGCGAGCATTACACGTCGCCCCCACCGCCTGCATTTGCAGACTCGTACCAAACGTTCTGCGGCACTTGAATATTGACTGGCGGCCTGGAGCCAGACATACTGAACAAATGAACAGCACCACACTCCCGGCCGCCTTTCATTCCCTTGTTTCGCTTTTGGAAACCGAGTTCGCACACCTCCGCTTTCCCGGCATAGACGGCGGCGTGCTGCAAACCCTGCAACACGACGTGGCAGCGGCAGAAAGCGCTGTGCGCAGCGCAGAACAAGCGCTGGAAGACGCGCGTTCGGAGCTCAAAGCCAAAGAAGCCGTTGCGCTAGAGCGTGCAGAGCGGGCGTTGTCATTTTTGAAGGTTTGTGCGGCGGATGATGCGGCGCTCGCGCAGGCCATTGCGGGTTTAACACTCACCAAAACACAACCACTCACTGAGGATACGGCACCTAAACGCCGAGGGCGCCCTCGCAAAACGGAGGCCCCACTCTTTCCATCACTGGACGCCCAGGCTGCGCTCACGGCGGGCAAAGATGATGCGGCGCTTGCCGTGGAAGCCGCGCTTCACGCATAAACAAGCGTATGATCACCAAGCTCACACTCAGCGACGAAGCCTGGCAGCGCCGCCTGTCTCCAGAAGCGTTTCGCGTTCTTCGCCAGCACGGAACAGAGCGGCCGGGCGAGACAAGTTGTTTTCTCGGCACCAAGACACCCGGCACCTACGTTTGTGGGGGCTGTCATCAGCCTTTGTTCAAGTCAGGCAGCAAGTTCGATTCCGGCACGGGTTGGCCTTCGTTCACAGAGCCGGTGTCGGCAGACGCACTCAGCGAGATCACCGATCGTTCGCACGGCATGGTGCGCGTCGAAGTGCGCTGCGCCCGGTGTGACGGTCATTTGGGGCACGTGTTTCCAGACGGTCCACCGCCCACGCACAAACGCTACTGTATGAACTCCGTCGCAATGCAGCATGTACCAGAAGGTCAAACGCTTGCGCTCGTTGTGGCTTAGCTTCCGCGTGGACCAACGCAGCAAGACCTGATGCTACGAAGCAGTAGCGTGTTTGCTGTTGCGACGATCCCAAACGGTAACAGCGCGGCCTCGAGCGAGCACCGAGTAGCCTGGGCACCGGATTTGCACCACCCATATGCGTGGTTCACACCGCCAATGTGATTCTCGAGCGCCTCGGCGCAGGCATCGCAGTTTTGGATGCGAATGACGGAGTCGTCTTCCTCAATCCTAAAGCCGAAGTCATTCTCGGTGAGCAGGCAGATCCACCACGCCGCCATGCGCTTCCAAGTGTTCGTGCGATAGAAGAGGCAATCACGCGTGCGCCCAAAGGGGGAGAGGCCCGCGCCGAGTGGGTGATCGACCGCCAAGACGGAAGTCAAACGACGCTTGGTTATCAAGCGGCGAGATTGCCAGAGGGAACCTATGATCCCGGCCGCTACCTCCTTCTGTTCCAAGACATCACCACCGTGGCGCAGCTCCGGCAAGAACACGATCGTTTGCTGCAGCTCGCCACGGTCGGCGAAACGCTGCCCACACTTTTGCACGAGCTGAAAAACCCGCTCGCCGCCATTTCGAGCACCGTAGAAGTTCTCATTGAAGAATCAGTAGCGGGGCCGCTGCGCGACGACCTGCACGCCATCCTCAGCGAAGTACGGCGCATGCGTCTTGCGTTCGAAGGCATTGGCCTAGTGGGCGACACGGCCGTCCGCTCGGAACGTCATAGCGCTATCGACTTGGCCATTCGCGAAGCGGCGCAGATTCTCATCTCGCGGGCACGGTCGATCCGCGTGGACCTAAGCATCGACGTCGCCACCATGCCGCTCCTCCCCTTTTCTTCTGCAGCCGTGCGCGCAATCGTCTTCAACCTCGTGCGCAACGCGCTCGACGCGAGCAGCGCGGAAGG
>JBIKMD010000533.1:0-4433 GCA_044359465.1 Myxococcota bacterium | reverse complement strand
CGCTCAAAATGTGGGGTCTTAAACGCGGCTCACAAAGCGAAGAGACAGGAAGCGCCGGGTGTATTGCTTCGTGCCCTGCAGATGCCAACAAAGTTGATTCGATAACGCTTGGCCGCCTACGGCCACGGCCACTCGGCTACGACTACGAGCTCGTCCGCCGGCCGCGACCACGTTGTCTCGATCTACAACCGCAGCCTGAGCCAGCTCCAGATCCAACGGCTGAACGCGCAACTTCGCGCGCGCCAAATCGGGCTACCTTTGCTACCTCAAAGTTTTTGAAGGCAACGCGCTAAGCGTCGCGCTTCTTCAAAATCGTGGACAGGCCCGCCTGAGCGCCAGCGAAGACGATCTTCTCGAACTCATGCCGGTCGTCATCCACAAGAACGCCCCACTCTTCGTCATGGTAGGCGGCGAGGCGTGGATGTACGTTCGACCAGCGATATCGATTTTTGGCCCTGCGGCTGTTCATTCGCATGGCGGTAAAATTTGACACCCCTAGGCACGCCAAATACCTTCGCAATGAATGAATGCTGTTCTCAGGGCTCGGTGGCTATTGTGCGCGTGTGCGCTCATCGTCGCCCCAAGCACGGCGTTCGCCTTGCCGCTCGACGTGCAGCTACGCGGTCTTGGCCCCTACACACGCGCTGGAGATCAAGCGCCCGCTGAGAATTTCCGTCTCCTCTCCGCCGAGCTCGGGTTTGCCTTGTCGCCGCGAACACAGGCGCCAGCGACCACGCTTGGTCTGAGTGGGTTCGAGATTGGCCTCGATACGACCATTGTTCTGTTTAATACGAATCAGTCCTACTGGCAGAACGGCGTCACCGAGCGTGAACGCGGAACGGGCGGCAATCCAGGCACGGTGCCCGGGGGGACGCAAGCGGTCGCTGGCTTTCACATTCGAAAAGGCTTGCCGTTCTCGCTCGAGCTCGAGGGGCACCTCAATTACCTGATCAATTCGAGCATGCTGATGATCGGTGGCGCGCTGCGCTACTCGTTCCTCGAAGGCTACAAGTACGTCCCGAATATCTCGGTGCGGGCCGGCGTTGCGCGGCTCATCAATGCGCAAGAGATCGATTTGACGACCGTGAATCTCGATTTCACGGTCAGCAAATCGTTTCCGCTCGGTGGCGTGCTCAAGCTCACCCCCATGATCGGTTATGGGCTTTTGTTCATGAATGCCAATTCGGCGGTGCTCGACACTACGCCGGAAAATACGACTGATAATATCTCCCTCGAACAACCCGGCGGCTCGCTCTACACACTGCCGGAGGCACCGCTCATCCGGAACTTTCATCACCGCCTCTTTGCAGGTCTCGAGCTGCGCACCCTGGTTTTTACGTTCATGTATCAATTCGACGCGGGCCTGATTACCGGCGGCCGGGTCTTGATTCAGAACACACTGAAGATTGGCCTGCAGTTCTGATCCTCGGCTCGACAAAGACCGTATAGGCGCGTACCCTTAGGCAGGAGCTGAAAATGGGACTCGGTGTAGGTGAAATTCTTCTAATCCTGTTCGTGGTTTTGCTCGTGTTCGGAGCAAACCGCTTGCCAGCGCTCGGGCAATCGCTAGGTAAAGCCCTCAATCAATTCAAGAAATCTGCGACTGGTGGCAATGAAATCGATGTCACCCCTCAGGGCACGTTGCCGCCGGAGCAAGTCGTGCAAAATGGCCAAAAGAAGACCCCTCAGGGTTAGTCATCTGAGGCTTTGCGCTCCCGGCCGTTAGCTCTGTGTGAGCTACCACCTTCAAAACATGACAGTTGACTCCATGATCCAGTGGTGCGACGGCCAGCGCCGGGCGGGGGAGCGTACAATTTTAGCCGATCAAGAGATGAGCGAGCGAACGATGCAGCTCACAAAACGTAGCGAGCGACATTATTTGTGGGATGCCACCATCGTCGGGGCGTCGCTCGGATTCATCCTCTTCTTCAATCTGCAGGTGGGAACCGTCCTGGGCTTGTCGTTCGGCGTGCTGATGTTAGCGCCGGTGCTTTTTGCGACACATCGCCTTGGTTATGAGGTGGGCATCGCGACGTCGTTCGTCGCCTCTGGCATGTTGATGTTCGAAGAGCTTTGGCAACAACCGGACGCGCCTCGGGTTCCGATCTTTTGGAACGCAGCGGTGGTTTGCTGCTTCCTTCTGGCTGTTGCGCTAGTGCTTGGCCGCTTGCAGCGCAGCGAGAATCGTTTGCTCGCCATTGCTAGCACCGATTCACTGACTGGGATCGCTAACCGCCGGGCGCTCATGCACGCGGCAGAAGTCGAGCTCAAACGTCAGAGCCGCGCCGTGCAACCGCTCAGCGTCGTGCACTTGGATCTGGATAACTTCAAGCGCCTCAACGACACTTATGGTCATGCCGAAGGTGACCGATTGCTCGTCGCCGTTGCGGATGTCCTTGGCTCAGGTCGTCTGACAGACGTCGCTGCGCGGGTGGGGGGAGACGAGTTCGTTCTTCTCCTTCCAGATACCAGCCCGCATGCGGCGCGCCTGACGGTCGATCGCCTTCGTGACAAGTTGAATCAAGTGTTCTCCAGCAGTCAGCGCTGGCAGACTGTGACATGTAGCGTTGGCATCGCCACTTTCATGGCCCCAGCGCTCGATGCTGCCACCCTAGTCGCGGCGGCAGATAAGATGATGTACGAGATAAAACACGGCCAGAAAAACGGCGTCCGCCAAGTCGTCATCGACGGCGACCACACCACAGAGCTTCTGAGAGGTCCCACCACCATTCGTAAGCATGGCTAAAACCTCGCGAACGCATTGTGAAGTGGTAGATATCAAAGAGGATGCAGCTAAGTCCGGCGATCAATGAGGTCCTGAAGGTCATTGCCGACCCAGGTCTACTGGAGCGCGTGTCGTTCACGTTTCAGAACGCCAGCTCGACGGCGGACTCCCTGCGCAATCTAGATTTCCGTCGCTTTGAAGAGAAAGCGTACGAGCGAAACTCCGACGAGCTGTGGAACGAGCTCGAGCCCATCATCACGCAAGTGCTTTCGCAGATGACCCAGTTTCTCGGTCTTTTGCGCGAGCTCTTTCCCGAGTCGCCAAGTGATTCGGATGACAGCACCAACTTCGATGACCTCGAGTTCGACATAGAGGGTGCTGCGTCAAAGAAGACTGAGAGCGATCAAAAAGAGCGACCCGCGAAGAGCTCGTCGGATCAAGTGATCGATCTGGTGCAGTCGTACGTGCCCATGCTGAGCCAAGAGCTCGAGAAACAAGTCGAACGACTGAAGAATCCCAACGTTCGCGCAGAACAATGGACCTTGCTCAACGAGCTGGTCGAGTTCCGCGATCGTTCGATTGGTGCGCTGCATTCCATGGTTGCCGCCGTCTGCAGCATCTTTCGCCAAGTGCGCGCTGAGGATTTGTTCCCCGACGCGCGTGATACGCTCGAGCGTCTCGTAGCGTTGCGGCGTGCGCTCGCAGATCTCGAGCTCGATATCGATTTCTACAATCGCGCGATCAACAAAGCGGAAAACGACGAGCTTCCCACGTTGCTCGAAATGCTACAGGGCAAGGTCATCGAGTTTCTCAGTCATCCCGCATACCAGTTCTTACGGCCGCAGCAGCGCAACACGGTACGCGAGACGGCGCAGCAGCTCGGGATCTTAGCAGCGGCGACCAAATTCAATGCCGCCGTGTCACGTCAAACCGTTGAAGGGTTTGCGAAGTTCCTCGAATCGATGCGGACGATTTCGCTGCAGGAAGTGTTGATCGACCACGACAAGGCTTCGGCTAAAGAAGGCCGAGAGTTTTTGGAACGCGCGATTGTGTACTTGCGCAATGACTTTGATCAAGCGGTGTTCCAGGTGATGCACGGCGTTCGTCGTTTGAGCCAGTTGTACGGCGTCGATGCCGATGTGGATCGCGGGTATCAGAATCTGCCAGACATCGAGAACCAACTCACCTCGCCGCAGCAGCTGGCAGATCTGATTGACGAGCTGCGCGTGCTGTTCGGTCGTTTTCCGCACTGAGTTTGCGTTTCGTCGGGCGGGGCTGCTTTGCTGCCGCTCGAAGAAGCTTCGTCGATGCGACATGGCTCGCTGCAAGTGCGGCATGGGCTTGCGGTGACGACACGCGCATTACCTTGAGTCAGGGCGTGAGATGTCTCTTGTACTCGACTACCTGTTCCTGAATGCCGAGAAACATTTCGGCAGAAATATGCCAGTCGACTGTTTGCTGCTTTCGCCAAGCGGGGGCGTTGTTCGAGTGTCTATCGACCTTTTTACCTCGTTTGCTGAAATACAATCGCATGCTCCGCTGCCACTTGTTGTTCGTCCCGTTGGCTTCCTGCTGAATCAGGCGATGCAACGGAAGGTGTGGGCAGTTCGTCGCGCGGTCTCGTGATTTCCCGTGGTGCTCGGTGCTCGGTCGGTCCCGACTTACCGGTGACGGGCAACTAAACGACGCCGCCGGGGTGGTAGCGCGC
>JBIKMD010000531.1:0-4441 GCA_044359465.1 Myxococcota bacterium | reverse complement strand
CCGGAAGCCGGCGGCGTGTTCGTCACTGGCGGGAATGTGGACATCATCGGCAACACCATTGAGGTCGATGAAAACACCATCTCGTTCACGGGCGGTTGGGTGGCCGTCTATGTGCTCCAGCTCAATCCATTCCAAGGCACTGTCCGCGTGCTCGACAACACGATCACTGTCGCCGATAGCCCGCGCGCGAGTGATGGTGTGATCTTCGTAAACGCGGACGGCGAGATTCGACGTAATGTCATCACCACAGGTGACTCTCCCTTCAGTAACGCGATCAACCTGAACAGCAACGAACGGATCTCCGAAACGCGGCAGTGGGAAGTGACCGACAACGTCGTCCAGGTTGGTTTTGGCACCGGCCAGAGCGGCACGAGCGTTGCGGTGTACATTGGCGATGCCGGCGATCGCATCAACGCAAAGATCGCGCGCAACAGGGGCGTCGTCAAAGGACTGACGGGACCCACCAACCAAGGCATTGCGGCGGGCATTTATGTGGGCAGCGAAAGTGGCAGCGCCGATTTTGCCGGTCGCAGCAACATGGTGTTCGAGAACAATGCCTTTGATGTCGGCCCGGCCAGCCTTGGTCGCGGTGCTGGCAGTTATGTCTTCTTGCTTGGCGCGACACCCAACCTCAGTTGGGTCAACAACACATTCCGTTGGCAACACGCGACCTCGCTCTCGGGATCGCCTACTGCCGGCGGTGTGCTGATTTACGGCAGCAGCTTCTCGAACCTTGGTTTCAGCGCGGTGAACAATCTGCTCATTGGACCGAGCGGCCCGAGTGGCGTCTCGGGCGGCGTCGGTATCTACTCGCAAGAACGCACGCCGCCACTCGTGACACTTCCGCCGGTGCTCGATCACAATTTGGTTTCTGGTGCCGAGCGTTTTGCTTGGTTCCCTAATCTAGATGCGCCCGTGATCGATCCGGATGGCAGTGGGAGCAACACACGCTACGGCGAAGGCAATCTCTTCGAGCCGCTCACGGCCAACCTTCTGCTGGGGGGCGCCGATGGGCTCATGCCTACCGCTAGCTCGCCAAGCACGCTCAAATACGCAGGCGAGAATACATTCCCGCCCGATCATTGTGGCTTTGCAAACGACCGCGCGTGCGGCTCCGTCTCTGATGATTTGCTTGGCCAGAGTCGGACGTGTTTCCCTGTGTTGCTACAGTGCACGTCGATTGGCGCATACGAGGTTGATTAGTCCCAGGAACGCACGTCAACTGCGGTGTGAGCTAGCGCACGTGTTCTAGACACCGGGCAATGGTATGCGCCGGCGCGCATGCACACATCACGCAGGTCCACGCTGGTTGCAGTACTCCTGGTCGTTTCCTGTTCGCCGCCCCCAGCGGCGAGCGATCCTATTTGCATCGCGCCCGCGCTGAGCGGCGAAGGCCCACGGCCCGTGTGGTCAGAGCAGCCGGCCGTAGCTGCTCCGCCTATTGCCACTTCGCAGACGACTGCGTCGTTGGGTCAGGTTGTGGCATGCGATCCCGCAAAGCTCGGAGAATACCCCATTGCGGAGGACGGCAACCCCAATCGCAAAGGTCCGGATCTGCAGAACATCAGCACCAACTTTCACGTGACCAAATCACTGGAGATTCTGATCTCGGCAATCAACAAAGCGATTGCGCGCCTAGAGGACTTCCAGACGCAGGTGGGTGACGACGAACAAACAGGGTACTGCCGCTGCGTGGGTGGGACCGGTAACCCGAGCTGCGAGACCGGCACGTATTTTCCGAATCTCCCTGGGGTGACCCTCGCCGAGTGTGATGCCTTTTGCGATCCAGCGCAGAACACCGCACTTCCTACGAGCTGCGGGCCTGGCCGTGAGCTATGGCTTCCTAACGCCATTTTCAAAGACGAGGCCGCGCAAAAACAATTTGCGCTCGAGCTCGTTGGGTTCCTCGATGAATTGCAGGCGTTCACCAGCTCCGATTTTTACAACGATGTCATTGCAGCGCTGACTGCCGCTGGTTCTGGGCTCGCCAATCTCAACGACATTTTGCAACGCCTGTCGTGCTGGGTCGACCTGTTCAGTGAGGGTTATCATCTTGGCGCTTATTCCGAACAGCGCCCGGATCTGCATCTGTGTGTTGGTTATTACGGTCACGGCGCGTACGCGCAAATGGGTAGCGGCGGGGAGTGGAACATTGGTGGGCGCTATACGTCGCACAACCTCTCTGGGACTCACCGAGCCCAAATGCGCACCGGCGGCTTTGGCATCACCGCGTTCGGCAAGAATCTGACGCTCGTTCCGAATCTAGAGATGAACGTGCAAATCGATGGCTATCGCATTTTCGATGCGTGCAAACCGCTCGGAATCGAGTCGCTAGCCGATCCCGTTGTCTGCGGCACACCGCCTACCTTCCCATTGATCTGGGTTGGCTCTGGTCCCGCCCCGAGCGGCACCATCGACATGTCGCAGATCGATATCTTCTCGCTCGTCGATCGCGCGGAAGTACAAACGCTCGACACTAGCGGCGATGGAATTCTGCAAGCGAGCGAGTTCTTGCTCACCACCTACACACCTTTCACCTACACTTCTGCCGCGGACGGTCAGACCTACACTTGGCCGCGCAGTGATGTCGTGAGCTGGGCGAACGCAAGTGGGTTCGATCCGAGTTTTGAACGCCAGATCGCTTCGGTGATGTCGGCGGGGCTCAACATCAATCCGGAGCTGGATCCTATCGAGCGCGCCTTGCCAAACATCGTCATCGCGCCTGGCGTGTTTGCGACGCCGATCTTGAGGCTCGGCGCCGGCGCAGAGTGGAAACACGAAGCCTTCGAGCTGCGTAGTCGCCTCCAAGACACCATCAACCAAAATTTGCCCGCCGCCGCGCAGCTGGACACCGTCGATTTCGAACGCAGCATGCATGATCTACAGGCGCCAGATCTGACAGCAGACAATCGTGTGAGCGCCTACGTGACGCCAGGCGTTGAGCTCCTGCTGACGGTTGGCATCCCGCTTGGCCAATGGGTCCAGCTTGGAATCTTCGCGTCGATTGGTCTCGACGTCGAGCTTCGTCCCGGCGCAAACGGAGGGCTCGTAGATTTGTCGCGTGCGCTCACGAGCGCGCTCAATCACTCGAACCCACCTGCGGATGCTGACTGCAGTCCTGTGCTGAGCAGCTCCATCGCTTATGCCTGCAGCGATCGAACCTATGACAACTATGAGCCGGGCTCGGACCCCAAAACGACCTACGCCTGCGATCAGGGCGACGAGAAGAATGCCTGCTGCGTCACCGTCGATTGGTTGCGCCGAGTTGATGGCAGCGATGTGTACCAGCAGCGCGTCGTGTGCCTGGACGCGTGGACTGGCGTGAAAGAAGACACCTGCGCGTGCGATCCGGCGGGATCTGCTGATGACTGCCTTTTGGCTTTCAAGCCATTCATGCCCGCGGCGACCCACGACGCGCTCGCCGCTGTGTTTGCCGATGCCTCTGTGTCTGCAGAAGAGCTCACTCCGGAATGGAAGAGCGGAAAGAGCTGCGAGGAGTGCGCAAAAGACAAGTCATGCCCTGATCCGAGCACCCACTCGGCCTACCCGAGTGAATGCGCCGCTCATGGCTATTGCGTGACGAAAGATGCGATGGGCGCGGACGTTACCACTTACGATGTGCTGCGGAGTCAGTGTGAGGGCGATTGGTTTGCTTATGCGTGCCGCCCCTACGCCAACACGGAAGTAACGGGCTGGCAGGGCCCGGGTTGCCATCCACTCAATCAAGGCTTCCCGTCGGCCTGCGGCTGTTTACAAGACGCTGATTGCGGAGGCGCTGGCGAGCTGTGCAACACCACCACCCATGCTTGCGAGAGTGCGGGGTCGCCGGTTGTTTGTACCTGCGATCCTGCCGCTCCGACCTGCACCGGAGGCCGCACTTGCGTGGACGGCGCCTGCGTTGCGAGCTGCGTTTCTGGGAGCTGCGGATCGTCTTACGCGTGCGTCGCTGATTTGTGCGTCGCGCCCGCGAACATTCCGTTTGCCGAGCAGATTGTGTGGCAAGCCGCGAACATCGACGCCCCCATGCACTCGGTTGAGACTTACGCGATCACGGACTTCAAGCTGACCACGATTCTCGATGCGGCGCTGCAAATCGGAATGCGCATCAAGCTATTCAAGAAGTGGAAAGAGTTCTTGCTGTTTAGCTGGGCCGACGCGTGGGATCTCTTCTCCACCTGGAAATCGAAGTTTCAACCAGGGCTCGAAGCGCAGTATCAGGAACATTGCGACCCGAAAAACGGCGTCGTGGTCAACCATCAACCAGGTACTGCAACGGGACCAGGCTGCAGTGGCTTTGATGATTTCGTGTGTCGCTATTGGAATGCGAGCTCACCAAGTTGGTCTCAATACGATGACCCGAGTGAGCTCATAGCAGCCTGCAAGCCGCAGCTCGAGATCGATGTGGAGAACCCTCCCGCGCCCACAGGTGGCGACTTTGCAA
>JBIKMD010000532.1:0-4441 GCA_044359465.1 Myxococcota bacterium | reverse complement strand
CGCCGAGCGAGTTCGGCGTGGGCTCAGGCGTAGGGGCAGAGACGAGCGCAGGCTCGGCCAACGCGGGGCCCACAGACAGAGGTTGCGCGTTATTGATCGACGGCGAGATCAAAGAACGAGCAGGCGGCGAAAACAGGTCCGCTGAAGGACGCGGGGCGCTGAGGACGCGCGCCGCCGAGTCGTCGTTTTGCAAGCGGTAGACGCGTCCGCCTCCGCGCTCGAGCCACGGCGTCCTCGTGAGCGTCTCGGCAATGGCGCGTAGGACCAAACCAAAGATGCGCTGACCATCATGAAAACGCACTTCGAATTTTTGGGGGTGCACGTTGACGTCGACCTCTGACGGCGGCACGTCGACGAAGAGCACGAGCGTTGGATAACGACCGTGAGGAAGCAGCGAACGATACCCTTCGAGCGCCGCACGCTGGAGCAACCGATCGCGAACGAAGCGGCGATTCACGTAGACATAAAGATTGCGCGCATCCGAAGCCTGCAGCTCGGGATCACCAGCAAAACCGTGCACACGGACGCCGTTTTGCTCGAGCGAGAACGGATACAATTTGGGCGCCAGACCACTGCCAAGACCCGCAGCAATACGCTCGCGCTCGTCCTCTCCGGCTCTTGGCAGGTCCAGCAATGTACGATTTTTCCCACGTACAATAACTCTAACATCGGGATACCCGAGCCCAATTCGCAGTGCGGCATTCACGCAGTGTGATTGTTCGGTTGCGGGCGTCTTCTGGAATTTCTTCCGCGCGGGCTGATTGTAAAAGAGGTCACTCACGGTCATGCGCGTACCCACCGGGGCGCCGCGCTCTTCTTGCCCAATGAGATCGCCACCATGAATGCGCAGGACGAGCGCAGCCTCACGCGCCGCCGGACGCGTACACAGCTCGAAGCGACTCACGCTGGCAATCGAAGGGAGCGCTTCACCACGAAAACCGAGCGTCGCAATGCGGAAGAGATCGTCTTGGTCTTTGAGCTTGCTCGTGGCGTGGCGCTCAATCGCGAGCAGCGCATCCTCGGGCGACATTCCAACGCCGTCGTCGGTCACGGTGATCTGCTGCAGACCACCCTCTTCCACGTTCACTTCCACTTTGGTGGCGCGCGCGTCGATGGCGTTTTCGACCAGCTCTTTGACCACACTCGCCGGGCGCTCAATCACCTCACCGGCCGCGATTTGCGATATCAGCGTGTCTGGAAGCCGCACGACGATCGTCATGGGAACAGGCGCTTAGCCGAGGGATTTCAATCTGACTAGGCCTAGCGGGCAGCCACGGATTTTTGGCTGGCTTCGAGCTGGAGGGCGCGGGAATAAATGAACTCGCGTACACCAGGATCCGCCTCATGCGCCAAGCGCTGCTGCAGCACCGCAACCACCGCTTTCGAATGCACATGCGACAACGCGCGGACAACTTGTTTGCGAACGCTCACGCGGGCGTCCTTGAGCAGCGGCCTCAGCGCGCCGAGCACAAGATCGGGCTGAGTGGCACCAAAATGCCGACCGAGTACGTAGGCCGCACTTTGACGCACGCTTGGCACGCGATCACGCGTGAGCTTGATGAGATCACTTGCTGCCGATGGATACTCGCCCATGAGCGAGACAGCGCGTTCACGCACGTAGACATGCTCTCCGGCATCACTCGCTACCTCAACAAGCAACGACTCGGGCGTGGGCGTGAGCTTCTGCAGCTCTTTGGCCGAGGGCATTTGCTCGATTCGCGAGAGTAGAGACACCAGCGCATCATGCGGGGACGCAGCGGACAAGACGGTCATCACCGCAAGGTTCATCAGCATAGGGACGGGCATTCTTGCCGACTCTGGAGACTCTCGCAAGGGTTCCTCTCTCCCTGAAGTCGAAGGATCCCAGCGGCGTCACGATGATCGTCGGCAACCACGTGGTGAGGACCCGAGGGGAATCGCACCCCCGGGGCTGCCGAACTCGCAATGTCGGCACCCTTGCCTTGCTCAACTGGTCCTCAAAACACACTTCGAGCGCTCGCCACCAACGACGGCATCGATACCTACCCGCCGTCAGGCGTCCGGCGATGGGGTACGAAGCGCGGCCAGCTCTCGCTGGATGTCAGCGCGCCGTCGTTCTGCGTGATCGAAATACGCCTCCTCTGTACGACCCGGCCCTGCGATGCTGCGAAAGACGAGGGTGAATGGGATTTGCATTGGCAATAATGCGACGAAAAAGACAGTGACTAGGACCTGGTAGAGCATCATGAAAAACGCCTCGACCTGACCGCCTACAGACACTCGCGGGTCTCCTAGTCGACTCGCACACACCGTGACCCGATTGGCTGCCTCCATGATGTTGCTCGCAAAGGCGATCAGGATGGGGGGCGTGTCCAAACGTGCTTCGACGCCTCGCAGCTCAGCGTCCAGCGCTGCGACACGTGCGTTATGTTCAACGAAAGCGTCATGCGCTTCTGCGCGAGCTCCTGCGCTGGGTACACCGGAGCCGAAGGCGTGACGAATGGTGGCTCCGTCGAACGCGTCGCCCTCCTCGGCCCGTCTGGCCACGATTGCCGAATGGATCAAACGACGGCCCACGGCGGTGGCGACCGGGGCGCTGGCGGTTGTGCTAGGCGTCGTGCGCGCGTCTGTGGAAACGGTGTCGATTGTCATTTGTCTCTCCCTTGGTCCGGACAAAAGCACCTGGTGTGCCAGCGAAAAAAAGCAACGTTTTCGCTGAACCAGCCCACTGGGCGTCCACGCCATTTGTCGGGTGACAACAACGGTTGACGCTCAGTGCCGTAGGGGTGGGACGGCGCACTGGAATGGGCCCTACGAACTGTCAGCGAAAATGTGCGGTGTGAGGGATAGTCAGAAACGTCCACTGCTGGACCAGCTACTCAGCGATCGCTGCGAACACGCCTCCGCAATCGAGCAAGACCCACGAAGGGGAGCCGACCGGCATGAACGAGCCCGTTGACGCTGTTGTGCCAGTGACGCCGTAGACA
Source organism: Myxococcota bacterium (assembly GCA_044359465.1). Classification (GTDB taxonomy): domain Bacteria; phylum Myxococcota; class JADLHZ01; order JADLHZ01; family JADLHZ01; genus JADLHZ01. Next base: position 1,475 of record JBIKMD010000532.1, on the reverse strand, counting down.
GCGAAAGGTACCCCTTGATGCACCGTGCAGGGCCCCTCTCCACCCACCACATAATCAAAGGTTCCCGCACCGATGCTGAGGGAGCGGATCGTCCGTGGCGCATAGTAAGCGCTCGCATCTGGCGCACCCGTTTCGAGTGAAAGGTCAGTTCGGTTCGTCAACATGTCCAGAGGAAATAACGGGTCCACAAGACCTGCGTCAGTACAAGTCGTGTCAGTCGTTTTCAGAAACAACTCGCCGCTAGCGGTCACAGATTCAAAGGGCGTAGCGGTGAGCACGGCACCCAAACTGCTCAGCGTCTGCGAGCAGTTATGCCCCCCCGTGAGCGTACCACTCGCCACGGCGTCGCTCGGCGAGCCTTCTGACAAATTGTCGAAAAACGCTGAGCTCACGATCGCTAGGTTGACGCTTTCTATACCGGCGGAGCCTGCGCTAGGCACGCTCCCGCCCGAACCGCTCGCGCCGGGTGTGCCGCCCACTCCTGCTGCACCACCGCTGCCCGCGACCGCTACTAGTGCCCTGTTCGCAGCAAAACTGCAGTGGCTCACACTCAGCGTATCTGCAAACAGAGCACCGCCATTGGCACCCGCATCACCGCCGCTTCCGCCGGCGCCGCCGTTCACCCCGGAGCCAGGACGCGCTTCGTTTCGCGTAAATACCGAGTTAGAAACAGCCACCTCCGCGATGCCCACGTGCACCACGGCCGCCCCAACCGCGCGGCCGCCGCTGCCGCCATCGCCACCCGCTCCGCCGTCTCCGGAGACGCCCATAGGGCCATCATTGCCTCGCGATGCCGCGCCGCCCCAGCCACCAGCGCAAGAATTTTGCTGAAAGCTGCTGCTCGCAATGGACAGATCGCCACTCGACCAAATCGCGGCGCCCTCTGCTGCGCCACCAGCACCGCCATTGGCTCCCTGAGCCGACACGCCGACCGACGACGAGGCAACTCCGCCGTTGCCGCCAAGCGCTTGGTTGCCCTCGAATGAGGTGGACACGATTTCTCCGGTCGCGCCGGAGAAGCCGATTGCGCCAGCAACGGCGCTGCCACCTGCGCCACCCGAGCGGCCATTGGCACTCGCGGCGCCACCGTCCGCACCTTTGCCGCCGACGACCGTGTTGAACACGAAAGCACAACCGTCAAAGCGTGAAAGCACACTCCCATCGATCGCCGCGCCGCCGCCCATAGCCGTGCTTCCATCTGTGCCTGCCGTGTCTGCCACACTTACAGCCGCTTGCCCGTCTGCACGATTGGCAACAAAAACTGAGCGGGTGAACGTCACACCCGACTCGTGAGCGTAGACGCCTCCGCCAACAGCGTTGCCGCTCGAGGAAACACGATTCTCGGCGATGATGGTAGAAAGGAAAGTCACGGCCTGACTGTGGTCTATGGCTGCGCCGCCGCCAAAAGCGTCTCCGTTACCTCGTGCAAAATTTTCGACAATGGCGCAGTCGCGAACCGTCAGCGTTGAGACGTT
>JBIKMD010000530.1:0-4444 GCA_044359465.1 Myxococcota bacterium | reverse complement strand
TCGCTGGGTCGTCATCCTGGCCTGTGTTGGGTCGTGCGCTACCATCGTCCCGCTCGGAGCCGTCGCAAGAAAGGGCTTCTTGCCCGTCGACGACCGCGCGCAATTCGAGGTGCTCGTCCGCTTGCCAGAAGGCCGTTCGGTTGCTGCGACAGAGGTCATCGGTGAACGCGTGGCGCGCATCATGCGCGGTTTCCCAGAGGTGACAGCGACGTTGCTCACGATTGCTGACGACCCAGCGAAAACACCAAACCTCGCTCGCGTTTACGTGAAGATGAGCCCTCCTGATCAGCGCCAGATCTCGCAGAACGACTTCAAAGACCTAGTGCGTAAGAAGATCCTCCCCGAGCTTCCAGCGGACTTGCGGGTTCAGATCTCGGACGTCAACGAGTTCGGCGGTGGCCAAGCCACGCAGCGCGTTCAGTACATCCTCTCGGGTCCAGATCTAGATGTCATGACAGCAGCCACGCCACGCATTCTTGAGCGCATGAAGAAGATTGAGGGCGCCGTGGACATCGACTCCACATTGATTGTCGGCAAACCGGAGCTGCAAGTGAACGTCGACCGCGACCGTGCGGCGGACCTTGGCGTTCAAGTCTCAGACATTGCGCAGGCGCTGAACTTGTTCCTCGGTGGCTTGAAAGTATCGACCTACGAAGAAGGCGGCGAGCAGTACGACGTGCGCATGCGTGCCGAAGACGCCTATCGCTCGAGCGAAAACGCGCTTCGCTTGCTCACCGTTCCGTCGCGCAAGCTCGGTGTGGTGTCGCTTGCGGACGTCGTCCAAATTGCCCCAGGCGAGAGCCCTTCGACCATCAACCGCTACCAACGAGAGCGCCAAGTGACGTTCATGGCAAACGCAGGCCCCGGCGCGAGCGAAGGCGACATTGGCGAAGCCGTCAAACAAGCGTTGCTCGCTGAAAACCTACCCAAGGTTTACACGGTCAAACCTCAAGGCCAAACCAAGCTCATGGCCGAGACTGCAAAGAGCTTCATCTTTGGTCTGCTCGCGTCCATGGTGTTCATGTACCTGATTCTGGCGGCGCAGTTTGAATCATGGCTACACCCGATCACCATCTTGTTGTCACTCCCGCTGACATTACCCTTCGCTGTTGCGAGCGTCGTGATCTTCCAACAAGCGCTCGACCTCTACTCGTTCCTCGGCATCTTCGTGCTCTTTGGAGTCGTGAAAAAGAACGCCATTTTGCAGATCGATCACACGAACCAACTCCGGCTGCATGGCATGGAACGCGGGCAAGCGATCTTGCAGGCAAACAAAGACCGTCTGCGCCCCATCTTGATGACCACCTTTGCGTTCATCGCCGGCATGATCCCGCTGGTGACAGCGCAAGGTGTTGGCGCTGGCTACAACCGCGCCACCGCCGGCGTCGTCGTCGGTGGACAGGCAATGTCACTCTTGCTCACCCTCGTCGCTGTGCCGGTCGCGTACTCTTACTTCGACGACCTGTCGCTATGGGTTGGCCGGATGCGCAAGCGCATGTTCGGCGCTCGTGACTCAGAAGACATCATCACCGGCTCGATTGCCCACCCTGCAGAGGAAACCACCCGATGATTCACGCGATGATTCCCATGGCTGTCTGTCTACTTACGGCAGCGCCAGAAGCGTCGACTTTGCAAGAGTTCTTGGCGAACGCAGAGCAGGCGAATATCGATCGGCGTATCTCGGCACAGGCCGTGCGCCGCGCGACCAATGAAACCACGCAGGCGTGGACGGGTTTGCTCCCCTACCTCACCCTGACGGGCGGTTGGACGCACAACCAATACGCCGCTGAGCTCAACCAGGGCGCGTCGCTGCAGCCAATTCTGAGCTTGTTGCCAGCAGGTGTCGTGCCGCAGGAAAGAATCGACGAGTTGCTCAACCAGCCCCCGACGGTCATCATCCCCAAGAATCAGCTCGATGCGGCGATTCGTGTAGACGTTCCCCTGATCGATCCACAGCGGTGGCTGCGCATCTCTGGCGCTGAGGTGCTTGGAGACGGCGCCAAGGTACGCGAGTCGCTCAGCATCGACCTCATTCGCCGCAACGTTGTCGTGACCTACTACAGTTATGTCGCTGCACTGGCTGTACGCGATTCTGCGCGCAAGACACTCGCCGTTGCCGAAGCGCAGCTCAAGCTCGTGACGGCACGTGTTGGTGTTGGCTCCGGTACCGAGCTCGAATTGCTGCGTTCCAAAGCCGAAGTCCAGCGCGCACTGCAAACGATCGCCGACGCTGAGCAACTGGTGCTGACCTCAGCGCGTTCATTGCAGTCACTTACCTTCCTGACGCCAACGAGCCGTATTGCGCTGCCAGAAGACAATAGTGCTCCCGAACCACCTGTGGGCGACCTCGAGTCGAAGATCGAATCGTTGCCCGCGGTCCGCGCTGCGCAGCTCGATGTGAAAGCGCAATCGCGTGCACTCCTTGCGTCGCGCCTTGCCTGGGCACCCACCATCGGCTTCCAATTCACTGAACGCTTCACCAACGCCACTGGTTTCCAAGGTCAGAACGCACTCTACAACTTGGGCATCAACTTCGTTTGGCGTCTGGATGTCCCGACGTTCGCAGGGATGTCGGCAGCGAGCGCGTCCTACGAGATCACGAAGCTACAAGAAGAGAAAACGCGCTTACAGACCAAGGACCAAATTTACTCCGACTGGCAGCGGCTGAACGCAGCGCTCACCAAAGTGAAAGCGGCCGCAGCACAAACCGAAGCGGCCCAGCGTGCTTCGCAAGTTGCGCGCGACCGCTTCGCCGTGGGCGCCACCACGCAGCTCGAGCTCATCCAAGCAGATCGCGATATGTTCCAAGCCGAAGTGGGCCAAATCCAGGCAAAGACAGAGCTCGCACTCGCCCGAGCGTCACTACGCATCAGCTCCGGCCGCCCGATCAACTGAGTTACAAACACCAGCCGCTCGAATGGCAGGTGCCTTTGGCACGCAGCACGCCAAAGAAGTTCGAGTAACAACCATTCGACGAGTTTGTGTCACAAGACAGCGTGCACGTCTTGGCGCCGGACACAACGCGGCACTCGAGCTGGTAGGTGAACCCCAAGTCGTGAGCGAGCGTCGAGCAGCTCGGATTGTAAGAGTTGACCTCGGCTGTGCAGCCGCAATCCGTATCGGTGGCGCAGCTGGACCCTAAACCGAGGTGCGTGCACTGTTTGGTGCTGGCATCGCATCCATTGGCGCACGTGACGTCGACGGTAATTTGAGTTCCCGTCGCGTTACACGCAAACGCGCGTTGCTGGTCGCAAATTGCGAACGAAGGAATACACGCCGAGCAGGCGCGCAGAACGAGCGCGATCTCGTTTAGCTTGGCCTCGAGCTCTGCGGCGTTAGTCGCATAACGTGGCAAACCTGTGCCGCCACCGCGTGCAAGCGCCTCTAGCGCCGCCCTATTTACTTGCGCCGAAATACCGACAGGAAACACGCGAATGCCCAGATACGCTAGACCAGCGGCCTTCTCGTCCAACGCCGTTTTCCGATCGCAGCTCTCTTCACCGTCGGTGATCAGCACGACTGCCTGCGAGGGCGCAGGATCGCCGAACGCGCCCTCCACCCCATCGAGCGCTCGCACAATGGGTGAAGAGCCATTCGTTGCGGTGCCTACGATTGAGCCAGAGAGCCCACCGAGACGCATCTTCACCGTCGAGATCTCACCCGCCGCGCATTGACCGTCTGGAAACAATCGCAGCCCTTGGAGGAGGCGCTTATCGTTTTTGCTGCTAAAGCTGTCAGTCCCCGCTTTTACCCAAGCAAAGCGGCCTTGCACGCTGTCGGATCGGTCGACGACAAAGAGAATCTCAGGCGTTTGGCAGGTCGCACCGCCGCACTCTCCGTTCGTACAGCTTTCGCCTTCATTGCACGGAATGCGCACGCCATAGTCATAAACGCCGGCATTGAAGCCGCAGCGGTGTGCCGCGATGCCGTCGCTCGAGCAAACGCTAGGTCCTTGCGCGCAAGCCGACGTGACAGTGGCGCAGCTCGTCAGATCGAAGTTGCAATCGGCGTCGCAGGTGAGCGCGCCGGACGATCCGAACGCAGCGCAGCTGATGCCTCCAAGCTCCGATCCGTCGCAGGCATCTGTACCGTCAATGACGCCATTGCCGCAGGTTCGGCCAGATGGCGTCGACGGTTGGTTGCTCGTCGCGCTGGTTTTCTGACACCTCGATACATCGAAGCGCTTGGAGTCAGCGCTGCATGCAAGCGTTCCCTCTCCTTGGCCAAGTGTGACGCAGCTGTGGTTATCAAGATCGCGCCCGTCGCACGATTCGCCTGGTTGGCGAACATCGTCGCCGCACAACGCGGTTTGGTTCGTAGGTGCGGGCGGAGCACAACACGAGAGCACAACGAGGAACGAGAGAAGCACGCGCATGAGACGCGCACAGTGCGGCCATGAACTTTGCTGTGTCCAGGCAATGACTGTGCGATCACATGCAAGCAC
>JBIKMD010000528.1:0-4453 GCA_044359465.1 Myxococcota bacterium | reverse complement strand
TTTCGGCCGGTGTGTCTTGGCACCAGAGTAAGGACTGCATGTCCATGATGGACGTCGGTGGAGGGGCGGCGCGTGTATCGTTGTCTGCGTAGAGCGACAGGACCGGCACACTGACGACCACATTGTTGTCGAGCGAGCGCGCGTCAGCGAAGTGCCCTTCGGCGTTGTCGTCTGGGTTCTCGCGAAAAACTGCGAAGCTTCCTTGCCCAAAGACCAAATTGTTCAGCGCGATCAGGGCGCTCGAGCGGGACATGCGAAAAACGCCGCTCTGCGATTCAACGTTGGTGCCGCTGCCGTAGGAAATTGTATTGTTGGTTGCAATGAGCCGGCCAGCTGGGCCTGACGGTTGCGAATCGATACCGGACCGAGCGCCCGTCGGACTACGGCCCGCATCAATGAGATTGGCATGGAGGAACAGCGTGCCTTCCGCGTTGAAGTGCACGGCCCTTGATGCCAACACGCCGCCGCCGCCGCTGATGCGATTGAAGCGTGCGATGGTATCGACTGTGCCATGCACGACTAGACCGTTCGTGACATCTAGCACCGGCTCATGCCCCAGCAGCAGGTTACCTTCCACCAAGACGCCGCCGGTTTCGATGCTAATCATCGTGCGTGGTTCGATGAGCTCACCGTCCACGCGGTAGCTAACGCGGTTGTTCCTTACTGTGCCGCTGTTCGCGATCGAAATTCCGGTGTTGGCAATGATGTCATTGTCTTCAATGAGCGTGTCATCACCGGTTTCAACCGCGATTCCGCGCCCCAGGTCGCCCAGCGAACGAATGACGTTGTGGCGAATCACAGTTCCAATGCCTGAAACGTAAATGCCAAGGGCAGACTCCGAGACCACTGCGCCAGTTAGCCCACCTGCGATCAACGTGTTGTTGGACACAATGGCTGCTGCCGCGAGCAGGACCACAGTGTGCTGAATATCTGCAGTTGTTTGCGAGGCGTCCAGGGTGAAGCCATCAATGACGCCAGGGGCCAGCAACCCGGTTGGCGGAACTTTGAAGCTCACGAGGGCGCTCGTGTCTGTCTCTAGCCTCTTCGATACCCTGGTGATGTGACTCTGTGGATCGCGAGCCGAAAAGTCTGCGCTGTAGCCACCAAGAAGACGTTGCCCTGGCGCGACCACGAGTTGTTCTCATACTCTCCCTCCGCAACGAAAGTGTCGCCGAGCACCGCACTCTGTATCGTGGGTGCGGCGTTTGCGGGTGATGAGCCCGAATGGTCGCCGCTGCCTCCGTTCGGTCCGACAAAGCGCGCGTTGCCCACTGTGAACTCCGCGCTTTCCGTCCACGGCGCGTCGGCGCAGCCCGGCACAACTGGCCTGACGCGCATGCGATAAGCGCCTGCCTGATTCGGCTGAAATCGACCAAGCGGATCAGCGAGCGCCGTGAACGTTGTCGTTGCAGCAAGCGGCTGGGTATCCGCTTCAAAAGCAAACGCTGGCCAACCGTAACGAGGAAACAGGAGCGTCACCGGCGTACCGAGCGCCGCAGGGAGTGGTTGTGGCGCCACCGGTACGAGATCGCGTTTGGAAAGCCACAGCGTTCGCACGCTCGCTACCGCAGTGCCTCCTGCGCCTATGGTGACGAGTCTCACGTCGTGCGGCGTACCGAGCGTCAGCACTTGGTTTGGAGCAACAGGCGTGTCGGTCCCTAGCGCTGTCGGTTGATCTGGGAACACGCCCAAGGCAGTGGCGCCGGCACTGACGCGCAGCTGATAGACGCCCGCATCGGGTGAGGTCACCGTCACCACGCCCGTCTCATTTGGGCACCAGCGCAAGTCGAACGTGTTCACGAGCGGCGCCCGCGTTGGTGCGGCGTAGTTCGACGCTGTGTCGAAGGCGAAAAACGCGTAGTCGCTGTCCTCGCGCTCGACGGTCACGTCATCCCAACGATCGTCCTGTACGGACGCAATCACTTCGGCGTCACCAACGGTTGCGCCAATGGCGTACGTGCGTCCTGCTTGTGGAACAGCGCTGACCACGCCACCCGCTTTGCGTAAGATGAGGACACCGGCAAAATCCGAATCGCTCGGCCGCGTCCATGTGAGCACCGCTCGGCTTGGCGACAGACGATCTACTACGAGCGCTGTGACCGGAGCGGGCGGGGTTTGGTCGGGAGCATCTCCGGTTCGGAAGGTGCTCACGAAGGCTTCCTCGCTCGGTCTACTGAAGCGTTCGCGCGGTGTTACCCCTGGCTCAACGCGCAAAGCGTAAGAGGTTCTCGGCATCAATGCGGCTGGGGTGAAACTGAAGGTGTTTGCAAGCGCCGTCGCTTCCGCAATGAGAGGGATATCACCGAGCAACACGCGTCCATCTAACGATGCTGGCTCGACGTCGAAGTTGAACGCGATGACCACCTTGGGCGAAACTGTGACACCCTCGTCTCCATTGGCGGGAAGCGTGAACGCCACAGCCACGCGCGGAATCGTCGCCTCTGAGTTTTCTGGCGACAGGCAGAACGCGTTCACGCAGCTCCAATTGGTAGGGCAATCGGCGGTCGTGTCGCAGACGATCACTGTCTCTTTAGAGGGTTGCAAGTTGGGAATGCACGCACTGAGCAGCACCAACGTGGTCACCCAGTGTTTGGTCAAAGACATCTCTGAATGATACCCGGTACGCAGGCCCGCTGCATTTGCACTCAGGTGAGGCGTTTAAACACCGAAGCCAAGCGTTCGGCGCCAGCGGCAAACTGCGCGCTCAGAAGAGACACAACCAAATAGGGCCCGCCTGCTAAGTCGAAGAAGTGGCCCGGCTGCACGCTCACGCCGTGCTCTCGAAGACGCAGACACCATTGTTCGTCATCTAGCGTGTTTGGCACGCGAATGATGGCGCTGAAGCCCGCATCGCAGCGAAGCACCGTAGCCGTGGAGTGTTCTAGGCTGGCGCGTAGCAGTTGCAAGTTCACCTTGAGACGCGTTCGCACTTTGTCGTGAAGGGTGTCACCGTACGCGAGCAGACTTGGCAGTGCATGTTGCACGGGGCCATTTACCGACAAGAATGTATCGAGTAGAATTTCGAGTCGCGCCATGGCTTCCTCCGTGCCTGCGCCTTCAACGACGCACCATCCGAGCTTCAGTTGTGGCAACAGCGCGACCTTGGACAAACCAGACAAGGTGAAGGTGAGCGCAAGCGGGGGGGGCAGCGCTGGCGGCGCTGTGTCTAGCGCGTAGTCCAGAAAGACCTCGTCGACGATCACGGCAAGCCCTCGCTCGAGTGCGCGTTCGTCGAGCGCCTTGCGCTCTTGTGCGGTCGTGAAATGCCCAGTGGGGTTATTCGGCGAAACGACAATGATGGCGCGAACGTCTTCTTGTTCGAGCGCACGGTCCATGGCGGCAAAGTCGATGTGCCACTCGCCATCATAGCGGAGTGGGTAGGGGACGGGCGTCACACTCGCAACATCGGCCAGATACGAAAACAAGGGATAAGACGGAGCCGGCACGAGCACACGTGAGCCCGGGTCACAGAGCAAGGTGAAGAGTAGGAAATACGCTTCGCTCGTCGAGGCCGTGAGCAGCACCTCGTCTGCGCATCTGTTGCGCTTCGCATAGTAGGCTCGCACGGCGTCACGCGCACTCCCCAGACCAAAGGGCGTTGGTTCGTAGTGCATTGCGCGTGGGTCAGACAGCGCCGCGAGAATCGCAGGCGGCGGTGCAAACCCTGCAAGCGTGGGGTTGCTGACCGTCAGATCGATGCCGCTCGCGCTTCCTAGCGGATTTTCACTGCGATCCCACGCCGTGCGCTGAGACCATTTCACTTGGTCATGTCGAGCCACTTTTTGGCTTTCAAATACATCTCGTCGTCCGGCGGAACCATGGTGAGCACACTCTCCCAAATGGCGCGCGCTTCGCCGCGGTCCGAGTCTTTCTTGATGTAGCCCTTGTTCACCAGATCACGCGCCTGGCGTTGAATATCGGCAAGCTTGGCCTTGGGTGCGCTCGCATCAGGCGCGAGAGAAAGTGCTTCTTTGTACATTTTGTAGGCTTGCAGGAACTGCTTGGCGTCGAGTGCCTTGTTCGCGTTTTGCACCAGCGCTTCGGCCTGCAGCGCTTTGAGCTCTTTGGCGTAAGCGCTTCTGCCCTGGGCGATCTTTGACTCGAACGCGAGCGCTTTCTTGATCTGCGCTTCAGTGCGGCCGCTTTTTGCCTCGTTGTAGACCTCCATGAACTTGCCGATCTTGTTCTTGAGCGCCGTAGCCTCGTCCCCGCCGCCTTGCGCGAGTTGTTCGAGGGCGGACTCCGCTTGGCCGGCCACGAACGCGTCGAGGGCTTTGTTGCCACTCTTCTTGTCTGGGGCGCTGGCGGTTTTGTCCGCAGGTGCCTTGTCTACTGGCGCCGCTGGCTTCTCGATGGCCGATTTCTCGTTAGGAGCTGGCGCTTGTTTTTCCCCTTTGCTGACCTTTTCTTGCAGGCGTTTGACGTCTGGCTCGTCTTTGAACGTGTCGCCGAT
>JBIKMD010000529.1:0-4453 GCA_044359465.1 Myxococcota bacterium | reverse complement strand
CCACCCGTTTTCAAAGCGCGGTGCTAGATTTCTACCGCGTGAGCGAATCAGAAGTGGAGCTCGTCGGCCAAGCGAGTGTCGACGAGAAGAATCACTTCAGCGTGGCGCTCCCAGCGCAGTAGCACGCGTCACACGTCGTTAGCGTGAGGGGCGTTGATGCGCAGCGCGGCCAGGAGCTCCGCCGCCGAATGCACGGGCAAGTTGCAGCTCATGTTCGTGCAGACATAAGCGCTCGGTTTGCCGTTCACTGCCGGGCGATCGCGCATGAACGGTGCTTCGCTTGCTGCTTCTTGTGCGAACGCCCACACCACGCCTGGAAGAAATGCACGTCGCAGAGCATCGACGAGCGAGCCGTCGTCACCTACTATCGCGACCTCAACTTGCGGTCGCTGCAAAAGATCCACAGCAAGCAAGAGGTCACTCATCGCGTGCGGCGCTTTTTCGACTACACGCGCGAACGCATCAATCGTACGCCTGGCGAGCGTTTCGTAAGACGCATCGCTGGTGACACGCGCGAGGCGAAGCAGATTGTAAGCTGCGACAGAATTGCCGCTTGGCTCAGCGCCGTCGTAGCTCGGTTTGTCTCGCGCAAGCAGCGTCTCCCCTCCACTCGGTGTGGTGAAGAAGCCGCCGTGTTCGGCATCGAGAAAGCGGGTCTCTAGCACCTGCGCGACACGTTTGGCGCGCGTGATCCAAATCGGCGCACTCGTCGCCAAAAAGAGGTCAACGCAGGCCCCCAGCATGTTCGCCTGATCGTCCAAAAACCCTGGCCCGCCGCGCTTCACACGCGAAAAACCATCCGCAAAACGCTCCGCAAAGAGCCATTCTGCCGCACGGGTTGCTGCACGCACATACTCTGTATCAGCGAACGCGAACCCCGCTTTTGCTAGCGCGCTAATCATCAAACCGTTCCAAGCGGTGATCACTTTGTCGTCTCGTCCTGGGGCTGGACGCTGGTTGCGCACTGCGAGCAAGGCGGCGCGGGCCTCCGCAAAGTCACTATCATGCAGCACGCTGAGCACACTTCGGCCTTCGAAGTTTCCCTCAGCGGACACGCCGTAGGCACGGCAAAAAGCCTCTGCTTTGGCTCCGAGCGCGGCTTTCACCTCTTGCTGTGTCCAGGTGAAGAAATAGCCTTCATCCTTGTGGCCACTCGGTGTGAGGCTATCGGCATCCGTGGCAGAGAAAAAAGTGCCCTCTCCCGACGTCATATCGCGTAGCACGTAGCGAAGAATGTCACGGCACACGGCCTCGCCGCGACCAAAAAGCGTGTGCGCTTCCGTGTACGCACTCGCGAGCAACGCGTTGTCGTAGAGCATCTTCTCGAAGTGCGGCACGAGCCAATACGCGTCCGTCGAATAGCGGTGAAAGCCGCCGGCCAAGTGATCGTACAAGCCGCCCGCTGCCATCTTGTCGAGCGTCAGGCGCGCCATTTGCGCTGCGCTCTCAGCGCCGGTGCGTTCATGCAAACGCAGAAGCAAGCGCACTGGGAGGCTAGACGGAAACTTAGGCGCGCCGCGAAAGCCGCCCTCGTGCGGATCGAAGCGTTGCTCTGCGCCTTTGAGCGCCGAGTCGAGCACCGCTGGCGGGACGTCGCCACCCTTGGCTCCGCCCATGGACTCGCGAATCGCCGTCGAGAGCTCGAGCGCGGCTGAAGCCACCCGCTCAGGATCGGTGTCAAAGAGCTCGCGCAATTGCAGCAATACGGTTTGAAAGCCCATCCGTACGCCGCGGGCTCCGTCCACTGGTGGCAGATAAGTGGCCGCATAAAAGGGCTCGCGATCCGGCGTGAGCCAGACCGTCATGGGCCAACCGCCGTGCCCTGACATGAGCTGCACCGCCGTCATATAGATGGCATCAACGTCTGGGCGTTCCTCGCGGTCGACTTTCACGCAAATGTAGTGGGTGTTCATGACCGTCGCGATCGCTTCGGACTCGAAGGACTCGTGGGCCATCACATGGCACCAATGACAGGTCGAATAACCAATGCTCAGCAACACCGGTTTCTTCTCTTGCCGCGCCCGCGCGAAGGCGGCGTCGCCCCAAGGCATCCAATCGACGGGGTTATGCGCGTGCTGACGCAGGTACGGGCTCGTCTCCAGAATCAGGCGATTGGTGTACGGCTGGTCACCAGGTGAAACGGCCGCAAGTGCCGCACGGGTATCGGGGTCAAAAGGCTCAGCGCCCGGTAAACGCATGTCAGAACGCAACGTACTACCTCCAGAAAATTGCCCTGGCAGCCGAGGCCCACGACAATCCGCTCATGTTGTCCGCTTTGGTTTTCTGCCTCACGCTTGCCGCCAATGATAGCCGCGCGTCCGCGATTGCCGCGTACGCTGATTCGCTCGTTGGTAAATCTGCACCTCAAGGCGGCGGGCGCAACTTCACACTCGACAGTGTGGGCGTCGTGCGTGCAGCGTTTTTGGAACACGGGATCGATCTCTTTGCCGCGCCCGCCGCCGTCGCAGTCGACCGCACGGGAGTGGACGTTGTCTACCAGTACGCGGCGCTCAACGGCCGGCTGCATCTGCGCCGCAGGCCCATGGTCGGCGATCTGTGTTTTTTTGGACGCACGCGCGACTTGGACCAAGACGGCACGCCAGATTCCATTACGCACGTGGGTGTGGTCACGGCGGTCGCCGCGGACGGCACAGCAACGGTCGTGACAGCAGGGCGCAGTAAAGTGGTCGCCATGGCGCTCAATCGTTACCGACCGAAAGACGCCGAAGATGAAGTGGGTCAATCACTCAACGCGCGCATGTTCCTGGCGTCCGGAAAGGGGAAATCCCTGCTCGCGTCCGAAGCATTTTACACCTTTGCCACCCTTAGCGAATGAGCACGATCTCAAAGCTGACAGGCAGAGGAACGCATGCTACGCTCTCTAAACCTTCGTTAGAGTGAAAGGTTGAGCATGGCTGAACAGGTCGAAAAAAGCTTCAAGATTGGCGACAAAGTGGGTCGCAACAAGCCGCTGGGTGCCCCAGCCAAGGCCGCGGCAAAAGCCGCAGAAGACAAGCCAACAGCAGGCTTTCCGCGTGTTGAAGCGCTGATTGACGAATACCAGACCGCTGACCAAGCCAAAGAGACCTTTGCCGACTCGATCGCGCAGATCGAAGGCATGCTGGCGGTAGAAAAGAACCCCAAGAAGAAGTCTGAATTGGTCAAAGTGAAGCGGGCGTTCGAGCACACCATGTCGACGCTCGATTACTTATTCCAAGTGCGCACCGAGCTTGCGGCGGCTGCGGTGGCCGAAGGTCCGCAGGGCAAAAAGAAAAAGTAAGAAGTAGCAACCCTGCTGGTGCCCTCCCCCGATACTCCCTTCGCACTGCAGCAAGTTGCCAAGCATGAAGCTTGGCGGTCTGATGTCAGGTTGTTAACCGCGCCGCAGTGGTCGCGGGTAGACGATGTAGAGGAGACCACATGACGGTTAACAATCAGAACAACGGCCCTAAGGTCTTCACGTCCAACCAAGCTCAATCCGCCTCCATTGGCGAAATGAAGAGTCTACAGGTCTCGGGGGCGGTCTTCCGCACCACCTTGGACAACAGCGCCGCAGCGCAAGTCCGCCAAGGCCTGGCCACTGGCGTTGCGTACCTATCGCAAGGCGCAGCAACGGTTTTTGGCGCCATGGGTATGAACCAAGTCGCTGGCCTTGCAGCCACGGCGGGCGCGAGACTGTCTCAGATTGGCCAAATGGGTGACAAACCCGTCACGATGACCACAGACATCAAGTCGCTCAGCACCGGTGGTACGCCCACCATGCAGGCGAACGGTCAAAACGGTATCAACGGCCTTGCCATGCAGCAAAGTGGTCAATCGAACGGCCAGGGCGGACAGCCATCGTCCGGCGGCTCGCCCTTCGGTGCAGGCACCAGTGGCATGCAAATGGGCTCGATGAGCAGCAAAGTGAGCAACGGCGCGGCGTTTGGTGCTGGCGCAGGTGCGCTCCCCGGCATGAATGGCAGCACGGGTGGAAACTTGGGCGGCATGAGCGTCGGTTCGGCCAATTCGAGCAACCCGATTGGCGCGGCGGCGGGCGGCAACAGCCAAGACCAGCTCCTCAACGCCACCAAGTCCATGCAAGAGACGCAAATGTCGTTCAATCTTCAGTACTTGCAACTGCAAAGCCAGATGCAACACGAAAACCGTAGTTATACGGCCATTTCGAACATCATGAAGACCAAGCACGATACCGTGAAGAACTCGATCTCGAACGTTCGCTAACCAATAAACGTTCGGGCGTGTAAGTTAAGCCGAGCAGGGAGAACGCGACTATGAGCAACACCGACATCAAGATTAACAGTCAGAACACGGCCATGGTTGGCTCGTTCAAATCGGCGCAAGCACAAACGGGCGGCGCAGCGTTCTCCGCTAAGCTCGGCGAGGCAAAATCGTCGATGACCGCAGGTGGTAATTTGGGCGGCGCTCAGATGATCATGAGCGCTTCGAGCTC
>JBIKMD010000526.1:0-4459 GCA_044359465.1 Myxococcota bacterium | reverse complement strand
GATTTGAGCGATCTACTCGCGCAAGCGGATGCCCTGAAGCGTCAGGGATTTTCTGTGCTCGTGCTCGAAGGAGGTAAAGACCAGCAGACACAAACGTCTGAGGTTCCGGCTGAGCACGCGCTCGCTTCAGAAGATAAAAAGTTGCTCGCAGATCCGAATCGCACGGGCGAAGGCACTGGCTATTGGGTGAAACAATTCAGTGACCGCGCCGCCGCGATGGCAGACCCCAAGGCGAACGCAAACGGGGAAGTCTTCAAACCGCGCGGCGAAGGCTTTGGCGGTAGCACGCGCATGAATGCCAACGTCTTCGTACGCATTGACGACAAAGACTGGGATGCCCTTGCGCTCGCCACGGGAGACCCCGCGTTTCTAGCAAAGAACATGAAGCCATTGCTTCAAGAGCTGACGAAAGTCGAATACCGTCCAGTCCTCAAGTTTCTCAACGCTGTTGGAAAAACTTTTGGCTTCGATGCGCTGCGCAACATGAACGGTCTCGGCTTCGACGGGCCACTTGCAATCTCGCGCGCGGATCCACGTTTGCTCGGCTCCGACGCACAGCTTGCCACAGTGGCACTCAAAGGGCTCTGGTGGTCACTCACCCGTCTTGGGACGCCGCTCGAGAAGCTCAAACGCATTGCGAGCCTATTCGATCCCAACAACGACCTCACGCAGGGCACCGAGGGCGCGGTCGTGATGCCAACAAGCATCAACATGCAGGGGAAACGCAATGGCGCACGCGATCTCATTCTCGCGGCCAAAACAAAGCACCCAGACACGTTGACCTTACGAGACGGCGCGCGCGTCAAACAGCTCCTGCTCAATGACAACAAGCGCTGCACCGGTGTGGTCTACACAGATGCGAAAGGGCTCGACCATCGGATACTCATCGAACGTGAAGCCATCGTGGCTGCCGGCGCTTTCGAAACACCCGCGCTTCTGATGCGCTCAGGCATTGGCCCCAAAGACGAGCTCAGCAAACTCGGCATCGCCGCCAAAGTACCGCTCGAGGGCGTTGGTAAGAAGCAGGGGTTCCGCTACGAAGTAGGTTTGGTCGTACGTCTGAAACGACCGCTGGCGTTGGTGCAAAACGTTCCGCTGCCTCCTAAACCTGGAGACCCCGCGCTAGAACAGTGGCTCGCAGGTAAAGGCGGTCCACTCGCGTCGAACGGCGCGATCCTCAGCTTCCAATCGAAGTCACGCCCGGACCTACCTGAGCCAGACCTGTTCGTCTTCGCGGTGCCCGGGAAATTCCGCGGTTATGTGCCCGGCTATTCCAAAGAAGCGACCGAGGATCCACACCTCATGACCTTCGTCATCTTGAACAAGAACAAAGGAGAGAGCGGCGGCACGACGCAACTAGATCCAAACAATCCCACAGGCGCTCCGCTGGTGAACCATCATTTTCATGATGAGCGCCGCGCTGGAGACACAGCGCCAATCGTCGCTGGCATCAAACAAGTGCGCGATCTGATTGCGACGCAATTCGCTGACATGATCGAAGGCGAAGTCTGGCCAGGTCCGCTAGCGCAAAGTGATGAAGCGCTCAGTAGCGCCGTGAAAGCAGAGAGCTGGGACCACCATCCCCGCGGCGGTGCGCAGATGGGTCATGCCAGCGACGCAAACGCGGTCGTTGATAGCGATTTCCGGGTGCTTGGCACGACAGGCCTGCGTGTCATCGATGCCTCGATACTGCCAAACAACATCGGCGACTTCATCGTCAGTGGCCTCTACCAAGTGGGCAAACTCGCTGCCAGAAAGATCGCCGCCGACGCAGAGACGGGCCCGAGACCAGCGCAGCGCTTCAATCCGCTCTCGATTCGTCTGGCGCCAAAAGCGCAATCACTCGAGGCCGCGCAACAAGTAACAGCGGAGACTGCTGACGCGTCAAAAGCCGCCGGTCAGATTAGCGCGGGAGACTTTGCTGCGCTCATTGACGGTACGGTCTCGCAGGTCGACATGGACATTGCGTGGGCAGCCATTGATAACGTGCTTGCCCGCGGTGAAGAAAAAGGCGGAGATAAACACACCATCGCGCACAATCTCTTGATCGCGGTGGCGCAGCAGGTCGAACTGCAGTCGCCCATGACGACGAAGCTAGAAAGCATAAAAGATCGTGTGACGAAGTTTTTTGGAGGTCGGACGTGAACGAAGTGCCCTTGCATCCGCTGGTCCAAAGCATCGCCAAAAGTCTTTCACTCGAAGAGGGCAGCGTCGTCATGAGCCCAGCTGCGTTCGACGCAAACAAAGCGCTGCTCCTCGCGGTCACCTCGCAAGAGAAGAAAGCGATCATCACATCGCTACTCGCCTTCAGCGCGCGCTTGCTCCGAGACGGTCATGGCTCCACAGATGCGGCGGTTGCGAGCATTGAAGCACTGACAGCGGAGCTCATTGGCGATCCCCACGCTGCAACCGAGCTCTTCGCCCAGATCAAGCGCTGAGCAGATGTTCATCACTTCCGAACCGATGTCAGTTCAACCACGCGGCTTCAATCGCATCGAGCACGTCGTCTGGGTTCGTTTGCTCTGAGTTCGTCATCATGACGAAACAGCGATCGTTTTCGACGTCATAACGAAGCGCCGTGCGCGTCTTCTGTTGCGAGCCGCCGTGGCCCACAATGCGCTTGCCGTTGCGCTTCGTGATCTGAAAGCCCCAGCCGTAGGGCACAGCGTTATCCGCAGTCGTTCGCTGCGGCGTCCACACCTGCGCCTTGGCACTCGGATCGAGCAAATACGATCCACCAAGCGCTCCGCAAAACTTCGCCAGATCCTCAACGGTCGAAATGAATCCGCCGCTCGGTAGTTTCCACGAGACATCGCTCGAACCGGTACTCACGTTGACACCCTCGAGATTCAGGTAGCCAACGGCACGGTGTGGAATATCGACCCACTCATAGTCCGGTTGCAGAGTCCTCAGCTGCGCAGGCACACTCACGCGATCGCGCGCCATGCTTGCAAACGATTCTCCGCTGAGGTGTTCGAGGACCACACCCGCGATGTTGATGCCGTAGCTACTGTAAGAATAGTGGTCGCCTGGAACTCCCACGAGCTTGCGGTCAATCACTTTGCGTGCGGCCCACTCGATGCCGGTGTTCGTGCCCGGATCGTTCTCGCCGAACAACAACAGCGGTCCCTGTCCGTTGCTGTAGTGCTGAATGCCGCCCAAATGCCCCAGCAGCAAACGCACAGTCTGCTTGCGCGACGCGAGGGGAACGGTGCGTTCATTGCCGT
Organism: Myxococcota bacterium; assembly: GCA_044359465.1. Lineage (GTDB taxonomy): Bacteria > Myxococcota > JADLHZ01 > JADLHZ01 > JADLHZ01 > JADLHZ01. Next base: position 1,232 of record JBIKMD010000526.1, on the reverse strand, counting down.
CAGCGTCAAAGTAGACGCTCGGCGTGTGGTACGCAGGCCAAACCGTGGAGATATCGCGGTCAGGGTCGAGGACGCCCTCACGCCACAGCTGTGCGGCAATGACGCCGGTAATCATCTTCGACATCGACGCCCACCGGAACATGGTGCGTTTCGCAAGCACGGGTTCGTCCGTGACCACACTCTCTCGTCCAAAGCCCTTGAGGTAGCGTACATGCCCGCCTTCAATGACACCAATACCGAGCCCAACCAGCTTTTGACGCGTCATTTCTTCGCGTGCAGCGGCGTCCACAGACGCGTTGGGTGCGCTGACGACTTCTTCAGGCCGACCATCCACCTCCGTTGCAACGACATCGCAGGGATCGTCACAAATGGGATGGTTGTTGCAGTCTCCCCATTCGCCAACGACGGGAAGCATGAGCATAGGCGCGAGGCGCGAGAGTTTTCTGAACCAATGATGGGTTGTCACAGTGAGCACATCGGCACATGTGCCCGGGCTGTTTCTAAAACGTCTCTACTCAGTCACGCTTCAAACACAGGAGCGCGCCATGTCGGCCTATTTCCTGTGTAAAATCGCCTTCACAGCCTCAGGATCATTCTGCACCAGCCGATGGGTTTCACGTTCAATGCGCACTTGCCCGGTGTTTGCCCCGCGAAACTTTCGCACGAACTTCACCTCCGTCACGCTCACCTCGACGGCAATGTGATCTGGAGCCTTCGAAAAATGCGCCGCGAGCAAAGCGGCATCTGCAAGGGTTGCCGGGTCGAGCACTTCAGCGCGCTTCTTCGGAACCACGACGTGAGTTCCCGCGTATCCAGATGCGTGCAGCCACTGCGCGTGCGGTGAGGCATGTTTGAACGTGAGCTGGTCGTTTTTTGCTCCGCTTTTTCCTACCCAGATCTCCCTGCCACTCGACGATGTATAGGCGCGATACGGCAGCTCATTGACCGGCTCTTCATGTTTGCGCGGCGGAGGCTTCGGCGCAAACAAGTCCGAATGGGCGGCAAGAAACAGTTCCAGCGCGCGCTCACCACGCTCGGCGACGGTGCTCAGCTCTCGTTCGATGCCGACGAGCTTCTGTCCTTCTTCTTCCACTTGCTGCAGCCGTTCGAGTGCTTTGCCCTCGGCTGCTTGCAAACGGCGCGCAAGCTTGAAGCGCTTCTCGATCTGCTGCGTGAGCGTCTTCCCTGCTTCTAGTGCTATGCGAATCCGCTGCGGCGGATCGAGAGCGTAG
>JBIKMD010000527.1:0-4459 GCA_044359465.1 Myxococcota bacterium | reverse complement strand
GCGCGACACTTGTAGCAACTGTCATCGAGCGAGAAGTCCTTTTGTCATGCCAAAAACGTCCGCTTCTGCAGCCTACCCATTGGAACGGGCGATCGCCGTCACAATCCAGGTGTTGAGGCTGACTCCTTCCCGCGACGCTCGCTCTGCGACTTGGGCGTGGAGGTCTTTTGGCATGCGCACGACGAGCTTGCCTGACGCGGATTTTGGGGGCGCTGGAATGTGATCTCCGTGCTTTGCGGCGGTGGCAAGCCAGCCCTCTGCTGCGTCGAGAATATTGTGCGCCGCCTCCTCCATTGTCGCCCCATGGCTCATGCAGCCTTCGAGCGTTGGGACGCGTGCCACATAGCACTCGTCATCGTCCGACCACGAGATTACTGCTGGGTAGTCTCGCGCTCTATGGCTTGGCTTTTTCAATCGCGTCTGCGACCTGCTTTTCTTGGTAGTGCTTGGCATCGTCTCCTCCCTTGCCGGCAATAGTGACTTTCACCGCACACCGCGGGTGACGATAGTTGCGATGCGAACCTTTGCCGTCCTCGCGCACGAAGCCGGCTCTTACGGGGTTAGTATCGTATTTGATACTATTGGCAACTGAAAGTTGTGCCGAATACGTCCGTATTCAAGACTAAGTCCGCGTGGTGTCGAGCGAGATGCTCACCCGCACCCTGTCGCCGTGGTCCTTCGTGCCGCGGACGCGCTTTGGAACAGCAAGCAACGTTCCGTGTTTGGTGTCGCGCCACGTACTAGTGCTCCACTCGGGCCCGCCGTCGACGCTCGCGCGCACGGGCGTGCGACCAAATCGTTCCGTAACAGGTGGGGGCGAGCTTTTTCGGCACATGTACGAAGAGCCACCCCCCAGGACCGGGGTAGCGCCAAAGCTTCGCGAGGAAGCGAACCGTCATGGATGTAGGCTTATTAGCGGCCATCTTGCTTCTCCCGTAGGCGACGAAGCTCATTCTACAGATGAGCGTTTTGCTCGTCGAGCCGGGGGCCGTACTCTCGCCTCGGAGGCGAAAAGCGCCGAGTCTCCACGAGGAACTGGCCAGAGGAAACGAAAGAAGTTGTTCGCCTCTGCGGCAAGAGAGGCAATGCGTCCAGGACGAAGAGATGACGTAGAAGGACGGGATCGTCACTCTTTCGAGTCGCGAATCGCGCCGAGCAGGGCGGCGTAGCCCAGCAGGAGCACGCTTGCACCGACTGGAATCGCGGCAGCTCGCATGTAGTCCGAGCGGAGCAAAAAACGTGAGGGATCTTGATCGGCGGCGGGAATAGGAACGGGACCCATTATCGGACGACCGTTGAACTCCGTATGGCTCCACGTAGAAAAAAGAACGCCCGGTTTGTCAGATGCAAAAACGGTGAGCGGCTCAGTGATTCCGAGCTGCTCGAGCCGAGCATCGACGAGCGCCTGAAGGCGTTGTGCGTTGGTGCTGCCAAACACGCCGAAAAACGCGTGGTCGCCTTGGCTGCACGAATCGAGAAGCACGGCGCGCACCCGTTGGGCCGGAGGTAGAACGCGGTTGGCTGCGACGACTTGATCGACGATGAGCTCGGCCGCACGCGCGTTCGAGAGCCCTTCAAATCCACTTGGCGATCCGTGTGCAGAAAAAATCGCTCGCTCCGAGGACGCCACGCGATTGCCGCGAGTAATTTGTGGCGCTTGCCTTATTGCATCGAGAGAGGCGAACGCGCCGTTGTGGTCCCAAAATTTCGTTTGCGGCGGCAGGATCACCGGGCCGTTCAAACCCGTCGGATCGTGTGCCACAAGGTAGTGCCCCGAGCTCGGACCGAGGCTGACGGCTTCCCAACGCACTCGGCTCGGGTCGAGCGTCACGTTTTCCCTCCGAAGGGTGCCTGCCCGCTTGGTCTCTCCGAGAGTCAGAAACAGCTCTCCTTCGTGACGAGCGAAGCTCCAGCCAGCGTGGTCGTAGATGGTTGATTCGGTGCCATCGGCGCGGCGAACGGCGATCCGGCGTACCTTCGCGTCGTGTTGCGAGACGGAGACAACCTCGGATGGTTGATCAAGGATCCGAAGCTTCATTCCTGGAGTCAGCGGCAACTGTGACGCGGGTCGCCAGTCGCCGCTCTCGTAAACGGGATGCGGCGGTTGGACTCGATACTCCTCACTGCGGGGAAGCTGACCGAGCAACTCGCGATAGATCCGTAACGCTTGCGGCGTGATGACCGCGGGCTCCGCTCCGCGCGAATTCGTCTGTAGCTCGGCGATTGGATACGACGTTCCGTCATCGAAGAACACGGTCTCATCGCGCACGACCGTGAGCACACGTTGCTCGGTCGCGTGCCCGTCTCTGAGCATCGTCACGCGGGTGCCGATCGCGATGGGGGCCTCGTGAAATGGCTTGCTCTCATTCACCATTTGCAAAGAAACCGTCGCGCGCTCGACCCGCCCCGGTTTTGCGAGCACAGCGCTGAGGCCACGTTTGATCAGCTGCAACCGGTTCACGCGCACGGTCAGCTCGGCGCCGTCGACCGCCAACCTGACGTTGTCTCCGTCAGCAGAGATGACCTTCCCAACTTTCTGGCCCACGACGATCTCGGCGCCGGGCCGCAACTGGTTCTCGCGTGAGATCGCAAAGGCGATCCGCTTTCCCGTGACGAGCGCGGCGGCGGTCGTCTTCACGGCGGCGGCCGCACCGAGCGAGAACGCCGCTGAAACAACCGTTGCCTCCACCAGCATACCGAGCGGATTTTCGTTTTTCCAAACGCCTGGGTGCATCGCGGTCGAAACGAGCCCGCTCGCTGCGCCCATCCCCATGGGCTGTACTACCTGCAACACCACGTTCGTTGGGACACGTGCGGTGACGCCGGCTGACAACACATTGACCGCGAAGGCAGCCCAGGCTCCGGTGAGATCATCGCTGCGTGATTCAGTCGTTTGTGCTGACCCGATTCCAGCGATCTCTGCAAGCTTCGCCCCTTCGAGCGCGTCCATCGCGCGCGCGACTTGCTCGCCGGAGCTCGCCGCGCCCACGATCGCACCGGCGATCAAAGCCGCACCTGCCCCACCAGTCGCCGCGCCAACGAGCGTCGCGGCAATCCCAAGCGCCACGAGCGCGGCGCCTTTGATGATTTGCTCGCGTCGCTCTGCCGCCGACCAAGCGTCGCCCGCGAGAGCAACCCAATGCGGTGCACCCTCCGCTTGTGGCGGAAAACCGGTGAGCGGCACCTCTGCGTCCTCCCACACGTCTTGGCACAGGTCGGGAAACTGCTGCAGCAGCTCGAAGGCTTGGTTCAATCGCGCGTTCGGCTCGCTGGCCGGGCGGATCACCTCGATCTCGCGACGCAGGCGTTGCAGGCCGTCGTACGCATCTCGCGCTGCGAGGAACAATCTATCGACGACCTCGCCGTGTTGCCGCAGGTCGACGTCGTGTACGCCAGCGATCGGATCGACGCCGCTCGACAACAAGCGCATGACTTCCGCCGAATGGTCGCTGAAGCCCGCAACAACGAGGGCAAACGCTTCAGGCGATTCTTCGCGCACACGCGTGAGCGCATCAATGAAAACGTCTTTGCTGGGCGACTGCCCGGCGCCGAGCATCGTCAATGCGTGCTCCGCACTGCTGATCGCAACGACCGCGCGCGTTTTGACGCTGTTCAGAACGACGCTCGCGACTGCGAGCTGTGTCCTCGGTACTGGCGTGCTCGCGACTGCGAGCTGTGTCCTCGGAACTGGCGCGCCGGCGAGCGGCAACTTCGGTTGCGGAATCTCAGCGCTCGGCCCGAGTGGTGTTTCGAGCTGGGCGCCCACGCTGCTCTTCTTCGCTTCAGGCAGCGCAACGACCGGGAGGATCGCGAGGCGAGAGACTAGCGGTGGGATGGACATGTCAGACGAGATAGCAAGTGCCGGGCCAATAGCTGTGATGCGGTTTATGTCGGCTCTGAACGTGTTGTCACATGGGACGTGCCACGTAGGCGCTCAGTGTTTTGCAACGCGTTGAACGACTCCGGCCGGAAGCCCGTCCGCTGATAACGGTCGTCGAGTCGAGGCGTCTAAACGCAGCAGCGGGCCTCAGCTGATGGTTGAGCTCCAAGGTCGAAAACTGTTGTGTGCCGTTCTGATTCGAGCTCTGGATTTTGACGCATCCATTTCGATCCATTTCGATTTTGTTCTCGCTAGAGCTTCGCTTCCAGCCCAGGTTCCCGCACCCCAGCCAAGGCATTCGCGTACCACTGGATCAGCGCGGAGCCTGAGGGTGCGGTGTCGCCATGGCAACTTAGTGACGCCACGAGCGTGCGTTCGCAGAAGGAAGATCAAACTAGTCGAAAGCGCTCGCTGGAATGAACGGAAGATGAATGCCAGGAGCGTGTTGTCAGGCGGCACTGCACCCTCGGGCGGGAGCGCGTGCGCGCCGCTAAAAAGCGCCAAGCTCAACGTCGCAACCGCGTGCGTCCGAGTCAGTAAGATACCACCACATCCGAGAACGAACGATCGTTAGTGGCT
>JBIKMD010000524.1:0-4460 GCA_044359465.1 Myxococcota bacterium | reverse complement strand
GTAAAACACATCTTTGAACGTCGAGTGAAAATCGATCGCGAAGGCCACGCGATTCTTCGGCAATGACACGAGCGCGTCGCGCACGGCCCTCGTCTCGGCTTGGCGGAAGAATTCCCAATCGCGGTTGAGATCAACACCGTGCAGGTTGTGCCGCCAATGACCGTCGGCCACACCATCCGGGTTGATCATCGGGATGACGATGGTTTCGTAACGCTCACGAAAAGCCCGCGCGCGTTCGCTCTCACTGCAGATCGCATCAACAAACGCCATGAGCGCCAAGGTGCCAGTGACCTCTGGCGGATGTTGGCGACCTAGTACGATCAGGTAGTCCTTTGGCCCATCGCCTTGGGTCACGCGCAGCGCGTCGATGTTGCGACCTGCGACTGAGGTGCCGACGGGCGCACGCTTCACAAACGAACGCTGCGCTAGCGCCGAAAGCCACGGCTCCATGGCGTCTTGCGTGATCACTTCCTGCGCAGCAACGTAGAGTGGCGCGTCTGAAAGCGACAACACGATGCTTGCGTGGGTCTTGTCCGCAGCGACCGACAGTGCGTCTTTCCCGACCGAACGCCACTGCACACCATCTGTGCTTAGTTTCGGATCGTAGCGGTGCGTGCCTCCGTCGTAGCGTAGGGTCACCTTCACGTCGCGCGAGCCGCGGCTCAGGCTGGTGAGCCGAAACGCGAACCACGCACTGTCGTTGATCGGGCTATTCTCGGGCGCAATGGTGATCTCTACGCTGCCATCGGGCGCGCGCTGCGCTGACGCAAACGCCCCGCCAGGGAAGTCGTTGTCCACCGTCAGATCGCCCAGCGTAATGGTCTCGTGTTTGCGGAGCGTGATGGGATGATCGCTCGTGTCCGTGGACCCTTCTGGTACGTGCAGCGTCTTGATGTGCGTTACGTTGCTGGTGCACGCGTTGAGCGCGAAGAGAAGCAAAAGCGGGCGCATTAGAGGAGCCACTTCGCGGCCAGTTGCTCAACGTCGACGCTGCTTCTTTGTGCCACGAAGTCGAGGAAGTCCTGCATGCGCCACGCGCCGCCTCGGTGTGTCCGATAGAACTCGCTGATGACACCGTCGAGCGCCGTTTCACCGTGCAGCGTGGCGAGCTCCATCATAAAACCCGAGCCTTGCGCGTAGACGGTGCCGAGTGCGTCGTAGGCTGAACGAACGTCGCAGGTGTCTGGGTACCAAGCGCCGTTGTTTCCCGGCTGAGGTTTTGGCCCTTCGCTGCTTGCCAGGTAGGCCGCATAACCATCATCGAACCCGGCAAGCGCACGGCGCACGCGCAGTGACAAGTACTCGGTGATGCCCTCGGATAACACGAGGTCCTCCCAGCATTTGATGCGCACACCGTTGCCAAACCAGCCATGCGCTGCTTCGTGGGCGTCTGAGTCCACGTTTTCAACGTACCAAACCGGATGGTGTTCCATGCCGCCAAAGCCATTCGGCACCACGATCGTCCCTACTTCGTCCCCATACGCATAAGGGCCAATGGTGCGTTCGAGCCAATCGAACTGTGCCCGAAGATCTTGCAAGTGTGCGGCGTAGCCAGCGGGCGTGCCGCGGTGTTTGCTCACGTACGCGCGGATCTGCGTTCCACTCGAGGTGCGACCTGCGTCGTACGCAACGTAATCGCCATACGCAAAAGCGAGCATATAACTCGGCGCGGGCGCGTTCACCTCACGCGGGTAGAGGCCCATCGCCCCCGGCGGTAGGTTCGCCACATCGAGCGAGAAGGTGATCCCATCCTCTGGATCCGAGTGGCACGGGTAGAGCGCACTGCAGCCATCTGGCCACAGCAAGGTATTCTGCCGAGCCAGACTGAGGCCGCGCTGCATGCCGTTTTGCGTGTCGTCAGTGAAGCTGTAGTCGATGGCAAACACATTGAGACCTGGGAGCGCCTCCAGCGTCAGGATCTGGTGCGTGCCAAGCTTCGTGACGGTCGCTGCCAGCGGCTCACCGTCCATAGACCGAGTGTCTGTGATGGTGAGCCCGTCTACTTCGAGGTCAATCTGCGCGCCGTCTGTCCGAACCCGGTACAGCGCATGCGCGCTCTTCTGCGCCAAATCGATGTGCAGATCGATTCTGATGATGTCACCGCGGAGCTGCTTGTGGGTGATCGGTTGATCGATGGTGGTGGCGAAAGCCGGCTTGTCCGCCGAGACGCCTGGCGGCGCGTCGCAGGCAGCTAGGGCGAGGCAAAGGGCGATGACCGTTCTGTTCACGCGCGGCGCGCTAGCCGAAAACAACAGCCAGCGATAGCCTAATGTTTTGTGCGCTCTGGAATCCGCTGGCTAAGCTTCGCCGCGGACTTTGACTTCGAGGGATTCGAGCTTCATGCCTTTTTTCTCGAACATGCGCATGAGCACACCCTTCGAGGATTCCAGCAGATTTTTCGCGCTCTTGTCTTTCATGGTGAACGCAATCTTGAGCTTCTTGTCTTGACCGAGCGTGACGCGCAGTGAGCCGCCGCCGAGCGCGTCGTCCTTCAATTGGATCTGGAACTCTTGCATGCCTTGGCCGGCCATGACCGCCACGGCGTCGACCATCTTTTGCATGACCGGTTGAGGAATGCGTTCTGAAGCTGCGGCGCGCGCCGTTTTGCCAATGGCAATCTTGCCCGCGTTTTGAGCGTCGTCGGTCTTCGTCGCCGAGCCGGCGCCGCCCGCTTTGGCCGTGCCGCCAACGCCCATGGGCTCGTCTTCTTCTTTGCGGCGGTCTTGGTTTTGTTGCTGCCCCGAGCTCTGACCTTGGCCTTGGTTCTGGCCCTGGTTTTGTTGCTGGTCGCCCTTGTTGTTGTCGTCGTCTTTGATGGGCGCATCGAAGCGCTGTTCCGCTTGGTTTTGCTGAACGGCTTCTTCTTTGGCGTCCACGCTGTCCATCTCTTTGCGCTCAGAGTCCGACTTGAGGTCCTGCTCGCGCGAGCTCACCGTGTCTTTATCTGACTTGGTGTCTTCATCGCGTTGTTTGACGAGCCGCTCCGCTTGGCTCCGGCCGGCGATGCCCTGTTTCGACATGAACAGGCTTTGGTTGAAGCTCTTCTGCTGTTGATTGGCCTTGGCGTTCGTCTCCGTTTTCGCTTGCGTGACGGTCTTCTGGCTGAACGCGGCTTTGAACTTGATGGCCGCGGCTTCTTTTTCTTTTTCGGTCTTTTGCGCCTGCTGCTTCTTGAGATCGACGGTCTCTTGGTGGCGGCGTTCTTCTACTCGATCACTCATAATGAATGGCTACCGATCCCGATTGAGGAAGATCGTCTGCGCGATTTCGTCTTGTTCGTTCGCAGTCGCTTCATCAATCTTCCGTTTCTCTTCTGCTGCCCACTTCTCGTAATGCTTCTCGAGCGCTTTGACGTCCTGCGTCGCTTGCACCAGCGCATCCATGGCGGCCTTCTCGGCTTCTTTCTTCTCCTCGATCAGCACCTTCTGCTGCTCGATGCGTTCCTTTTGTAACTCTTCTTCTTCCTTGAGCCGTTCGATGAACGTGTTGGCAGACATGGCGAGCTGCGCATTGTGCTCGCCTCGCATTTGTTTGTCTGCGTACTCACGCCGTTTCATCTCGCGCCGTTCGATCATGCGGCGCAGCTCTTCTTCCATTTCCTTGAGCTTGAGCTCCTCGGCTTCGCGGGCCTTTTTGGCCTCCGACCACGCCTTTTCGGCCTCTTCCCGTTTGCGCTCCTTGATCTCGGCAAGCGTTTTTAAGGGGTATGGGGGCAACTTCGCCATCAGCCCTTAGCTTACAATGTTCTACACACTGGCCGCTACTATTGGCTGAGGTATTGGGTGTTTTGAGTAGATTGCGTGCTATTCGGCGGCGTCGGCGAAGAGCTCGACCATACGCTGAACCGTTTCTTCAAAACCCTGGTTGTCGTGGGTCGACTGCTTGAGAAAGGTCTCGACCGCTTCAATCTTGTCGATGGCGTAGTCGGTCTTGGGGTCTGTCCCGTACTGGTAGGCGCCCAAGATAATGAGATCGCGTTGCTTTTCGTAGGTCGCCAGCACTTCGCGCAGCTTGCCGGCGGCTTTCTTGTGCTCATCGCTAACGATGCCGCTCATGACGCGGGAGAGTGAGGGCAACACGTCGATTGCTGGCCAATGGTTTCGCGCGCCAAGCGCACGGTTCAAGATGATGTGACCGTCCAAAATACCGCGGACTTCGTCGGCGATGGGCTCTTCCATGTCGCCGCCTTGGACGAGAATCGTATACAACGCCGTGATCGAGCCGGTCTCGTTGTTACCGGTGCGTTCCATCAAACGCGGAATGTACGCAAACACGCTTGGCGGATAACCTTGGCGGGCAGGGGGCTCACCAATGGCGAGACCAATCTCACGCTGCGCACGGGCAAAACGTGTTGAGCTGTCCATCATGAACAGCACGTCTTTGCCTTGATCGCGGAACCACTCAGCAATGGCAGTCGCCACGAAACACGACTTCTGACGCACGAGTGAGGGCGTATTCGA
>JBIKMD010000525.1:0-4460 GCA_044359465.1 Myxococcota bacterium | reverse complement strand
GCTTTTTGTCCGAGAAGCTCAGGCGTTTATAGAGCGGCGCGAGGCGTTCTCGCTTTGGACCGGTGTAGTGGAGGCGCGCCTCGTCGAGCGCAATGGGCACAGTCTCACACAGCGTTACCAGCTGCTTCGAGAGCAAAGCTTTGTCTTTGTTGTTTTCGATCGCTTCGCGAACGCTCTTCTTTTCGATCTCACCAGTGCGCTCTAGAATTGCATCGAGCGTTTGAAATTGTTCGATCAAAGCGACGGCCGTTTTATCGCCGACTTTGGGCACGCCGGGCACGTTGTCCGAGGTATCACCTACGAGCGCCAGGTAGTCACCGAGTTGCTCTGGATAGACGCCCCACTTCGCCTTGACCGCATCACGGTCATAGTGCGCATCGCGCATGGGATCCCACATCGACAGCGCTGGTGAGACGAGCTGCATCAGATCTTTATCTGCAGACACCAGCGTCACGTCGTAGCCCGCTTTCACACCCGCGCGGGCCAAGGTGGCGAGCGTATCATCGGCCTCGTAACCCTCTACGACTAGCAGCGGAATGTCGTACGCTTCGACGAGCTGATGAATGAGCGGGATCTGCGGCCGAAGATCTTCGGGCATCGCCTGCCGCGTCGCTTTGTACTCGGGATAGAGCTCCGTGCGAAACGTGCGTTTGCCCACGTCGAACGCAATGCCGAGCAACGTGTCTTTGTTCGCGCCTACGTCTTTCAGAAGACGCTGCAGCATTTGGTTGAAGGTATAAACGGCGTTCGTCGGCGTTCCATCCGCAGCAACGAGTCGCATGGTGCGGTCGCGCGCCATGCCGTAATACGCACGAAAAATGTAGCCGGAGCCATCGATCAAATAGAGCTTCTTCATGGCGCCCGCCTCATCGCCCGAGGCCACAGCGTTTGCAACCTCACCTTGGAGACCGGTGTCTTGGGCTGGCCACGGGCGCCGGCCGTATGCACGCGAACATGAAGAGGAGGGCGTGGGTCGAACAGGGTTACGCCCCATGGTCCGCACATGGGACGTTGTTGGTCGAACACGTCAAATCCTCGATTCTGCCGCAGGTCTAAGCTTGGTTTACTGTTTGCAGATGCCCGATCATGTGGATCACCCTGCTCGCTTTGGCCAGTTTGGAAAACGTCTCCGCCGGCAGCGACGGGGCGTTTCACTATCGTGTTGACCTTTCCGGCAACCCGATTCGTGGCGGAAGAATCGCGTACGAGACTGGACTGACTTACACTTCGACGTCGCGTAACTCCGTCGCAGGCTATGGCTGGGCGCTCGGAGAAAGCTTCATAGAGATTGACCTGCGCTACGTCACCCCGCGCACAGTCGCAGGCGTTGGACTGAACGGAGCGCTAGTCGACGTCTCCTACTCTGCTCGGGACCACAACGGCCAATGCGATCTCGTGGAGACCGCCCCGAGCACCTATCGTTGTCGCAACGAACGAAGCTACCGACGTTTTGTCAAAAGAAAGATTGGGGCACGAACAGTTTGGGACGTCACCGACGGTCTTGGCACGCTCTACCGCTATGCGGTCACTTCGCGCGATGTACGCTGGTACCTGAGCGACATCGTCGACACCAACAACAACTGGTTGCGCATCGCGTATCGAACAAGAGATTTTCAGAGCGGCTGTACAACCGTCACGAATGCCACGAGCTCGCTCTGGCCAGACTTCGTCGCCTGGAACAACCTGCGTCACGCGACGCCGCAAACGAACGACCCAGACATGGGCGCAGCGCGTTGCGACACGAGCGGCTTCAAAGACCGCATGCACTTCACCTACGAAGGCAGAGCCGATCTCGCCTGGGAAACCAGCGCGAGCGGTGGTCTAGACACGCTCGCAGAGCGTCTCGTTCGAGTAGAGGTAGAGTCACGGAACGAGTCATCGGTCTTCGAACGCCTGCGTACGTATCACCTTGTCTACGGCGGCAACCCATTCGGACCCTCGTTGCTGATGAGCGTGCAGCTCACTGGGTTCGGCTGCGCCAGCATCTTTGCTGGTGGCTGCGGGCTGAACTCCCTACCCGTGACGAGCTTCAACTACACGCACTTGCCCCTGCTCTACCAGCCCGCACAGTCCTGGTCGCTGCCCGGGCTGCCGAGCGTGATTCACAGAGGGTCCGCGACGGTTCGGCCATATCAGGTACACCCTTCGGATTTCGACGGTGATGCCCGCTTCGAAGTGCTGCAGCATGACTACTCGGGGCAAAGCGCTGCGCTCAATCGCTTCGAGTGGGGAAGCAACGGCACACAGACCGCGACCCTGCCGCAATCGGGCCAAATTGAGGCGAGCCAGTTCCTCGATCTCACAGGCGACGGTCGGCCTGAAATAATCGAGCCACGCGGCTATCGAAATCCGAACGAATGGCCGTACTTTGAGAATAACGGCAGCGGCTATTCGCAAGCGACGTCAATCTGGGATGTCAGCGGCCCCGCAGCCTACATGCAGAGCTCGCTCGATCCGACGCTGGCAACCAAATACGCGCACTGCGGCGCAACGCCGCTGGGATGCGTCTTCGAAATCGAAGATGGCGACACGAATTTGAGCGGCGACGCCATCGCCATCCGCGACTTATCAGGAGACGGACGCGCGGATTACGTCGTTTACGCGGGGCCTGGTTTGTACTGGGTCTTCATTGCGGCTGACCGAGGTTTCGCGCAAGCGCCAATCGCCTGGACCTTCGACACTTTGTACGGCGATGCGCCGGTGGCGCCTCCCTGGCTCGATCACATTATCACGCGCGGGGAAATCACAGAGAACCGCGGGCGAATCATTGAGCTCAACGGCGACGGTGCGCCCGACTACATGCTCGTCAACTCAGACGGCATCGTGCGCTGGTTTCTCAACACAGGCCGCTCGTTTCAAGAAGTCCCAGTCACGGGAGTGCTGCCGAAAGAGGCGTTGCGCACCGTGTCGGATGCGAGCTCGAGCTGCGGCAAAGGTTCTTTTGCCGACATCAACAACGACGGCTTACCGGACCTCTTGCTCGCCAATCAGGCAACCGATCTGTGGCTGAACACTGGCAGCGGCTTCGCGCTAGCAGTCGAAGGTTTTCTCGTTGACAATTGCGTCACACGTTCGACGATCGACTGGCGCGATCCAGACAGTGGCCAGACGCACGGTTGGTACGACGTCAACAGCGACGGAGCTGTGGACTATGTCATGGGAACACGCGCCGGAAGTTGGTCAGTCTCGTTTCACGAACGGCACGCGAGCGGAGCCTCCGCCAGCTATCTGATCGACAGTGTGAGTGACGGCCTTGGGGCCTCAGTGCAAATTGGCTACACGCCGAGCACCGACGCATCCAACGTCCATCTCCCCTACGTGCAGAACGTCGTCTCTAGTATCACCCACAGGGCATTCGGCACACAGGCTCCACCCTCACAAACCTGGAGCTACAACGATGCAAGCTTCCAACAAGATCCGCAGTCGCTACTCTTCCGATCGACCGGCTACGAAACGCTGCAGATTGGCTCGACCACGGGCCTGAGCGAGCGACGGGAGATGCGCGGGGGCTTTGGCCCCGATGCGGGCCTCTTGGCGCGGGCTCGCCAGCTCGATGTGCGAGGCTGCGTCATCACGGACAAAGAAACGACGTGGACGCCGTTCGGATTCGGCAGCGTGCATATCGCCGTGCCCACGCGTACCATCGAGCGAAAGAACTTTTTCGCACCAGGCCGCGTGTGCACGACCCTCTATGCCACGCCGAATTGGCAACAAGCGATCGAACATGGCGTCCGCATGATCGACGAACACGGCCTCCCAACTGAGCTCTATGACCTTGGCGACCGCAATCTCCCCGGCGACGAGCTCTACACCAAGCTCGAGTACGCGCAGTCGGCTACCATCAAAGGCGCAAGAGCGCGCAGCTCGGTCTTCGACACGCTCACCTGCACTGGCGCTGTCTGCACTTACAGCGGTCAGCTCAAACAAGACGAATGGCGGTATGATGGGCCGCTCTCGGCGATGCAGGCGCACGGCTTCGTCACCAAGGGCAACGTGACACATCGCCAAGCGAAGGTGTTCGAAGGAAACACGCCAGGCAACACGGTTTTGCTCGAACGCTTCGCGCACGATGCCTTTGGCAACGTCGTCACGCACGATGTCATGCACGACGCCACGAACGGCGAACGTGTGACTGTAGTTTGGGATAGTGTATTTGCGCTCTTAGCGATCAGCGAATCACGCGGCGCCGCCGTGCCAGGCAGCACGCTGCAGACGGCGGCGCTGCCCACAGTAAAAACCTACGACTTCTCGAAAGCGAAACTAGCAACGGAGATGGATCCGAGCGGCATCATCCACGTGTACGAAACGGATACGTTGCTTCGACCAAAGGGGGAGCTCATCCGCAAAGGTGCCTCCGACCTTCGTCTCAGCGCAATCACCTACGGGATGGATCGCTCAGGCCAACGTTCATGGACCGAAACGATCCTCTATCACGACGATCAACGCTTCGAGCAAGTGCG